>JBILRH010000112.1:0-5985 GCA_044372715.1 Sediminibacterium sp.
GCACTGCCTGGTCTTTGAATTACTTCACCTGCCGCAATCTGGTTGGCTATATTATCTGGTAATAATTGTATGATATCTTCCACGGGGCTGCAAAAATAAGATTCCTCTTCCATCTTAACGCGCAGTTGTAGTAAATTTGCAGCCTAAATTTCAATGAAAGATGCCAAATGCAGCAATAGAGAAGATTAACCGTAGTTTTTTGCCCCAAAAATTTGAAATTTCTAATTGGGAAGCATTAGCGCCTTATTTTCAATTATTGGTGGATATGCCCATCAACAGCAAGGCAGATTTAGAGCAATGGCTCAAAAATATGAGTGAGTTAGAAGCTGTAGTTAGCGAAGATGCCTGTTGGAGACAAATTAAAATGACATGTGATACAACAGATAAAAGGTTGGAAGAAGCGTTTACTTATTTCTGTATGGAGATTCAACCAAAACTCCAGCCCTATGCCGATCTACTCAATAAAAAATTACTGAATTGCCCATTCACCAAAGAACTTGATCAATCGGTTTACCATACCTATTTAAGAACTGTTCAAAAAAGCATTGATTTATTTAGAGAAGAAAATATACCAATTCAAGCAGCGTTAAGTGTTTTGCAGCAGCAATATGGTGCCATAGCAGGAAAAATGACTGTTGAAGTAAATGGTACAGAATATACATTACAACAAGCAGCAAAATTTTTAGAAAGCTCAGACCGCGAATTACGCAAAGAGGTTTATACTAAAATTCAGGAGAGAAGAAAAAAAGATGAAACTGCTATGCACGATTTGTACAGCAGTTTAATTACCAAGCGACATCAAATTGCCATCAATGCAGGATTTGATAATTATCGCGATTATAAATTTAAAGAGCTGGGCAGGTTTGATTATACAAAGGAAGATTGTTTTGAGTTTCATGAAGCCGTTAAACTACATGTAATTCCTTTGGTTAATAATATTTATGAGCATAAAAAAGAACAGCTTGGTCTTGATATGTTAAAACCTTGGGATACCGAAGCAGAACCAGCAGGAACAACTCCATTGAAACCTTTTACTGATGGAAATGATTTGTATGAAAAATCAGTAAAATGTTTTGAAGAGCTCCATCCTTTTTTTGCCGATTGTTTGCGAAAGATGAAAGAACTAAAACATTTTGATCTAGAAAGTAGGAAAGGAAAAGCACCAGGAGGCTACAATTGTCCTTTAGCTGAAAGTGGTGCCCCATTCATTTTTATGAATGCAGCTGGTCAAATGAGTGATGTAACTACGATGGTGCATGAAGGCGGCCATGCAGTACATTCTTTCTTGGCGCATCCCCTGCCATTAAGTGCTTTCAAAGAATATCCGATGGAAATAGCTGAAGTAGCTAGTATGGCTATGGAATTATTTAGCATGAACCATTGGGGTGCATTTTTTAACAATGAAGCCGATTTAAAAAGAGCCAAATTGCATCAGTTAGAAAGAACCATTACTATATTTCCATGGATTGCCATCATCGATCAATTTCAACATTGGATTTACGAAAATCCCCAACATACTATAGAAGCACGTACTTCAACTTGGATGCATATTTTGAATGAATTTTCTACTTCAGCAATTGATTATACCGATTTAGATCAATTCAGATCAATCGGATGGCAGCGTCAATTGCATTTATTTGAAGTGCCTTTTTACTATATCGAATATGGAATTGCACAACTTGGAGCCATTGGATTATGGATGCAATACAAACAAAATCCACAAGTAGCACTTCAAAATTATATGAATGCATTGAGCTTGGGCGGAACCAAAACCCTGCCTGAATTATATAAAGCTGCAGGATTGGAATTCAATCTTACACCAGCTTATATCAAGCAACTGATGGATTTTGTAAAAAACGAAATGGATCAATTATAGAAATATCAGCTGTGAGCTTGTTGAAAACAAAAACGCCCCGATGAGTCGGGGCGTTTTTTATATTAATCATTTTTTGGCGCTGTAGGTAATCCTTCGGAAGGATTATCTGCTGGTCTATTTTGTTCAGGTCCACGCGGGTTCTGTGGTCTAGGACCTTGTTGCGGTCCTCGATTTTGTGGCGGCCTATTTTGTTGAGGTCCACGAGGTCCTTGCTGCGGCCCACGATCTTGTGCTGGTCTATTTTGTTGAGGTCCACGAGGGCCTTGTTGCGGCCCACGATCTTGTGCTGGTCTATTTTGTTGAGGTTCACGAGGGCCTTGTTGTGGCCCACGATCTTCTCCGCGGTTATTTCTATTTCCACCTTGGCTACTGTTTCTTTGTTGATCTCTTTTCTTACGATCATTTTTTTCCAGTGTTTGTAAACTGATCTGTCCAACCAATTCTACAAATGCTGGTTCTGCTTCTTTCTGCTTGCTATTTACAATTTCTACAGCTTGTAATTCATCTACTTTCTGACCTTGCTGATTGATTCTTTTGATTTCTTTTACACGCTGAATAGTTAATGGGTAATGCTTATTGTTATTCGGCAAAACATACCACATTAAGTTTTTGAAAATATCTTTTTTAATTAAATGCGCAGTGCCCATGGCTGTATCCAAACTATCTGCATAATCTGGGAATTGTTGTAACGCATCTAAATATGTATCCAGTTCATAATTCAAACAACATTTTAAGCGTCCACATTGTCCACTTAATTTGGTTTGATTAATTGATAAATTTTGATAACGTGCAGCAGTTGTATTTACACTTTTAAACTCATTCAACCAGGTACTACAACAAAGTTCTCTTCCACAACTTCCTATCCCACCAACTTTAGCAGCTTCTTGGCGAATACCAATCTGCCTCATTTCTACTTTAAATTTAAAGTCGGTTGCAAAAATTTTAATCAATTCTCTAAAGTCTACTCGATCGTCGGCAGTATAAAAGAAAGTGGCTTTTTTACCATCAGCCTGAATTTCCACCTCACTTAATTTCATTTGCAAATTCATCGTACGAGAAATAGCACGACTGCGTGCAAGAATTTCTTTTTCTCTGCTCTTGCTAATTTGAAAACTTTCAATTTCACGATCGTTGCTTCTGCGAAGGATTTTTTTGATTTCTGGGCTGAATTCTTCTACTCCTTTTTTCTTCATTTGAATTCGAACCAATTCTCCAGTAAGACTTACTTCCCCAACATCATATCCACTAACACCTTCGAGGGTTACATAATCGCCTTTCTCAAAATATTGTAATGTAGTATTGCGGTAGAATTCTTTTCTACTTCCTTGTTTGAAACTTACTTCAACAATTTTACAATTGCTTTCAGGATCGCTGAAGGGCAAGTTCATCAACCAATCATGTACATTTAGTCTGTTACAGCCACCCGTGCTGCATCCTCCATTGCTTTTACAACCGTTTGGAGTTCCGGTTCCACAAGATCCACATCCCATATCTTCGAATAAGAAGGTTAATAATAATTTTCAGGGAACACTATATTCAATCTAAATTCAATCCAATAAGTTCAGCACCCCCTAAGTTGTACTTTTCAAAATGTATTCACATTAAAAAGTTCAGCCATTCAAAATTAGGGTTTTGTTCTGAATGATATGGTATAGTTTAATGGTGAGGGCCTGAAAAAGCATTTTTGCATTGGCATTTCGTTCTATATAGTAAGAAGCTTTATCTAATTCTTCAATAATGGCTTCTTGTTGGCTTACAGAAGCAATTTTATTAAGCCTTTTTGCAAAATCAAGCTCATTCTCACTTTGGTTTACCCCATTTTCTCCCAAAACCCGGATTCGAATGCTTTGTTCTAGTAAATGATTAAAATACCTTAAAAACTGTTTTTGTTTCTCTCTTCCTAATTTACTCATTTCCTCTACAAATAACACTTGTGCAGCTGGTCCCTTTTTGAGCATGGCATTTAACCATTCTTTTAATAAACTATGCCAATCTTCATCGGCATGTTGCAATAATTGAAGGGCCTCTCTATAATTGCCTTCGCAAATAGCACTGATTTGTTTGGCTGTTTCAGGAGCTGCTTTTGCTCTTACAATTAAGGCTTCCTCTATTTCTTTGTCTTCTAAAGAAGGAATTCTAACCAATTGGCATCTGCTTAATATCGTAGGAAGTATCAGTTCTTCGTTTTCTGCTACGAGAATAAATAAAGTATTCGGAGGAGGTTCTTCAATCAGTTTTAATAATTTATTGCCTTCTTTACCAAGGTACTCTGGCAACCACAACAACAAAACTTTGTATTTACTTTCAAAACTTTTTAAATTAAGCGAACGGATTATGCTATTGCATTCCTCTGCAGTAATATTACCTTGTTTATTATCTGCCCCAATGCTTTGTAACCAGTCGTATACATTACCATAAGGATGAGATTGAATAAAACTCCTCCATTCTTCTATATAATCTGCACTGGTAGGTTTCTCTCCAGGTTTTTTGGTAATTACTGGATAGGTAAAATGCAAATCGGGGTGAATTAATTGAGCAGCTCTTTGAAAAGAAGGCTGTTGGTCAATTTGATCAGGATGAATAAAGCCAATAGAGGGAGCCAATGCTGTCATGCCGCCAAAAAGGTCTTCTACTAAAGCTGCATCAGGAGGTAGGCTTACAATATATTGCGCAAACGCAAGTGCCAAGGGCAATCCGCCAACACCTTCTTTTCCCAAAAAAAGCAATGCATGGCTTAGCCTATTTTGTTCTACTATCTCAGCAAGATGCTGTTTAGTAACTGATTGACCTATAACTTCTGAAAACAACATGTTTAAATGTGTACGGTGAATAAAAAAGAGAATGCATATACATTCTCTTAATTTAAACGAAAGTACTTAATTGTATTATTTAAGATACTTTAAAATTTCTTCGCTGTCTGGTGTTACTTTACTCGGGAAGTATTGAATGAGTTTTCCGTTTTCATCTAGTAGAAATTTACCAAAATTCCATTTGATGTCAGCATCCATTACGCCGTTTTCTGCTTTTGAAGTAAGCCATTTGTATATTGGCGCCATATCTTCTCCTTTCACACTCACTTTACTTGCAAGAGGAAATGTTACTCCAAATCTGGCCTTACAAAATTCTTGAACTTCTGCATCGCTGCCAGGTTCTTGTCCACCAAAATTATTAGCCGGAAAACCTATAATTACCAATTTGTCTTTGTATTGTTCATACAGTTTTTGTAATGCTTCGTATTGAGGGGTATAACCGCATTTAGACGCTGTGTTAACTACCAAGATCTTCTTTCCTTTGAAGCTGGAGAAATCAATGGTTTTACCTTCGATTGATTTCACTTTAAAACCATGAATAGAAGGGTTAGAAGGAAAAGTGAAAGCACTCATCAAGATAAAGGCGGCAATAGCTGTTAAAAGTTTCATTTGATAATTTTTTGGAACTTGAAGTTAGTACTAAATCAATAAATAATGGCAGGCCTATGCTAAGGCATAATAGAATTGATTTTAAAACTCATACATATGTAAAATATTATATATTTAAATAGTATACGCCACTGTAGCAATGCTCAATCGAGTTTCAGGAACAGCAAGAATGGCTGATCCGCAAGCTTCGAGGCTTGCTCCTGTGGTAACTACATCATCTATCAATAGTACATGTTTGCCTCTAAGGGAATTTGGATCCCTTACTTCAAACACCCCCTCCATATTTTCCCAACGGCTGATTCTGCTCTCTTGGGTTTGGGTTTTTGTATACATTTTTCTGGAAACCGCCTTTTTTAACAGTTTTTTTGGCCAAACTGAAGCAATTCCATCCCCAATAAGGTCGGCTTGGTTGTATCCTCTTTGGTATTGTTTTTTGGGGTGAAGTGGTAGTGGAATAATGCAATCAATTGAATTAAAACGATCAGTTGCTTTTAATAAAATCCCTAATTGCTTTCCCAAAAAAAAGCCAGCTTCTTTATTGTTATTGTATTTTAATTGCATCAATATATGTTGTAATAAACTTGATTTGGTAAAATAATACATCGAACCGGCTGCATATATTGGCAATCTTCCAATGAAAATTTTTTCGATCGGATTGAAAGGAATATGGCTGAACCGAGTAAGTGGTAA
>JBILRH010000014.1:0-21541 GCA_044372715.1 Sediminibacterium sp.
GAATTTGCGGAGTATATACCAATCCAGTTTTTTCATGGCTGGCACAAAGATGCATAAAAAAATAGATCCATGGAAAAGGATCTATTTTTTAACAACTATTGTAAAAACACATTGAAATGAGGATACCTGTGGGTTTCCCAGACAATATGCTGATTTATTGCAGAATCGTCTTATAAACGGCGCTTTACAATATCAATCATCTGTTGCTTCCAACTAACGAAATTGCCTTCTAAAATATTTTTTCTAGCTTCTTTAACCAACCATAAATAAAAAGACAGGTTTTGTATACTGGCCAATTGTAAGCCCAATATTTCTCCTGAAACAAAAAGATGACGCATATATGCCTTGGTATAATATTGACTCATTTCAGCAGGCAAACCAGGATCTATACAAGAAAAATCTGTTGCCCATTTTTTATTACGAATGTTAATGACTCCTTGAGTAGTAAACAACATACCATTTCTTCCGTTTCGGGTTGGCATTACACAATCAAACATATCAATTCCTAAATCAATGCATTCCAATAAATCCCAGGGAGTTCCAACCCCCATTAAATACCTTGGCTTATTGGATGGTAATTTTTCTGCACATAACGCAGCGAATTCATACATCATTTCGGGTGGCTCACCAACACTCAATCCTCCTATTGCGTTGCCAGTTGCATTCTTAGAAGCAATAAACTCGCAGGATGCGGTTCTTAAATCTTTATATGTACTTCCTTGAACAATTGGGAATAAATTTTGTGTATAGCCATATTTATCAGGCGTTTCTGCCAATCGGGCAAAACACCGATCCAGCCATCGATGAGTTAGATGCATGCTTTTTTGGGCATACTTATAGTCGCTAGGATAAGGAGGGCATTCATCAAATGCCATGATGATATCTGCCCCAATACTTCTTTGTATATCCATCACCGATTCAGGTGAAAACAAATGTTTACTTCCATCAATATGCGATTGAAAAACCACGCCTTCTTCCTTAATTTTTCTATTGGCAGCCAAAGAAAATACTTGATACCCACCACTATCTGTTAAGATAGGTCTATCCCATCCCATGAAGCGATGTAATCCACCAGCAGCTTCTAAAACTTCAGTTCCTGGTCGTAAATACAAATGATAGGTATTGCCTAAAATAATTTGTGCTTGAATATCCAATTTCAATTGCTGTTGAGTTACTGCTTTTACAGATCCAACAGTACCAACGGGCATGAAAATGGGTGTTTCTATAACTCCATGATCTGTAGTAATTCTACCAGCTCTTGCTGAAGAATTAGTACTTGTTTTTTCCAATGAAAATTGAAGTGCAGCCATTTGGCAAAAATAAGGGTAGTTATTGGATCATACTCATGCTTCTTGCGTTGCATCAAAAACCTTATTTTTGTGACATGATCATACCCTCTATTGTCTGGACTATTTGTTTTGGACTATTCTGCGCAATCATTGTTATACAAGTTTTCTATTATGGCTATTTTTTCCTTCGATTAGCCAATTTCAAACCATCGTTAAAGGCAAATACAGTTGAACATCCTGTGTCTGTTGTTATTTGTGCTAGAGATGAGGCCCATAATTTAGTAAAGAATCTACCAGGTGTATTGGTGCAGAATTATAAAACCACTCATGAAGTAGTTTTGGTGAACGACAATTCTTCTGATGAAAGTAAATATGTGATCGACGAGTTCAAGCGTTCTTTTAAGAATTTAAACATGGTGGAATTAACACAGGAGGCCATCATGATTACAGGCAAAAAGTTTCCACTTTCTATGGGCATTAAAAGTGCCAAATACGAAATTGTATTATTAACAGATGCAGATTGTGTTCCAGCCTCTGAACATTGGATTCAAAAAATGCAAGATAGTTATACCGATGATATTGAAATTGTTCTTGGGTATGGAGCATACCACAAACAGCCGGGTATACTCAATAAATTGATTCGCTTCGAAACTTTTCATACTGCTATACAATACCTTTCATATGCAATAGCAGGAACTCCTTATATGGGGGTAGGCAGAAACCTGAGTTATAAAAAAAATGTATTTTTAAGAAATAAAGGATTTTCATCCATCAATCAGATACCCAGTGGCGATGATGATTTATTCATCAATCAGGTTGCCAATTCAAGCAATACAGCCATTTCAATCGACCCTGATACATTCACTTTAAGTGATTCTAAAAAAACCTGGAGTGAATGGCTATCACAAAAATACCGTCACTATACTACTAGTAAATATTATCAACCAAAACATAAATTACTGCTAGGGCTTTACTCTATTAGTTTGTTTTTGCTCTATCCTACTTTAGCAGTAAGTATGTTATTTTTTAATTGGTGGATGACGCTTGCTGTATTTGGTATTCGATTTTTATTGCAATCATTTGTATACTTTAAAACCATGAAAAAACTGAATGAATCAGATTTATTTCCTTGGTTCTTATTATTAGATATTTGGATGTTCTTTTATTTCATTTTCACAGCACCTGCCATATGGAAAGCACCCCGCAAAAACTGGGATTAATTACCCAGTACTTCAGCGACTTTAGTAAAACTCAATTAAATCAATTGGGTTTATTGGAAGAATTGTATAGAGAATGGAATACAAAAATTAATGTTGTTTCTAGAAAGGATATAGACAGCATTTATTTACACCATGTATTACATTCATTAAGCATTGCTGCAATTGTAGAATTTGTGCCGGGTTCTAATATCATCGATATTGGCTGTGGCGGTGGATTCCCTGGCGTTCCTTTGGCAATTTTTTTTCCAGAAGTAAAGTTTCATTTGGTTGATAGTATTGCTAAAAAATTAAAAGTAGTTGAGGCCGTTTGCGAAGGAGCAGGTATCAAAAATATTACTACTCAACATAGTAGAGCAGAAGAAATAAAAAACAGAAAATTCGATTTTGCAGTATCCCGAGCTGTAGCGCCTTTAAAGGATTTATTACAATGGAGCATGCCTTTATTAAAAAAGCAACCTGGCGCTGCTTCCGGACCCGACTTTATAAGAAATGGATTGATCTGTTTAAAAGGGGGGGATTTAGCCCAGGAAATATTTGAGAGTGGTGCAAGACCCAAAATGATGCCCATTTCTAAAATATTTCCTGAACCTTATTTCGAAGAAAAATTCATTATTCATGTTGCTAAATAATTGGGTTGTTTAATTATTCAGCGATTGATACGAATGCTTGATAATAACCGAACAACCAATAACTTATTAACCAATAACTTAGTCCGGTATTACCAATTTATTATTCGTACGATTAATATCAGCTAAACGCATACTAGGATCAATCTCAATTTGTTTAATATCTTTAATTGAACGAGAAGTAGTAAGGCTATAATCTGGATGTGTCCATCGCCATTCTGGCTGTACAGCTCTTGAAATAGTATTCTCTGCTGGCTTTTGACCATACATTAGGTCTAATGGAATAACATGTAATTCCTGAGTACCATCTTTAAATGTAATTAACACATCAATTGGCATAGGCATTTTTCCTAAACGCTTTATCGTAATTGCTGTTTTATCATTCACAACAGCAATATCACCTACCCCATAATCAATTGTTTTGGTGCTATAGATCCAATATTCTTTGTACCAATCCAATTCCATCCCACTTATTCTTTCTGCTACTCTAATAAAATCATTTGGATTAGGATGCTTAAATTTCCAAGTATTATAATAGGCTAACAAAATTTTATCTCTAACTGTATCTCCCACTATATAACCCAATTGCTCCATAAAAACTGCACCCTTGCTATATGCTGTAGCCGTAGAAGCAAAATTGGTATTAAAATGATCGGCATGTGTACTTGCAGGTTCCTCCAACCCACTCTTTGCCAAATTAAAATAGGATCTGTAGGAACCATCATAAAAGAAACCTGTTCTTCCTCTCAAAGTAGATTGCACACGATTGGTTGCATAATCAGTAAATCCTTCATCCATCCATGCATACAATGATTCATTGCTACCCATCATCATTTGATACCAACTGTGCATCCATTCATGAATGGCAGTTCCAATACTTGCTCCAACTAGCAATGTGGCCATAGGATATTCCATGCCCCCATCACCACCTTGTACAAATGTGTAGGTTTTATAAGGGTATGGGCCAAAAGTTTTAGCCATAATTGGATATGCCAAGGCAACAGTATCAGCTAAATTTTGCCATCGCATTTCTAAAGAATCAACTGCTTTATATACTACACGAATTAAAGGACCATTGGTTACTGATCGGGTAATCATTTTATAATTTGGATCGGCAGCCCACATGAAATCATGTACATTATAGGCTTGCCATTTCCAAGTTTTTGTATTGCCTGATGTTGCAATCAGTTTTGTTCCTGGTGATTCATAACCAAAACCAACTTCATTTGCATTTAATAAATCTCCACCAGCAGTTACCATATAATTTTTATCAATCGAAATGGTAACATCAAAATCTCCCCAAACGCCATAAAACTCTCTTGCAATGTAAGGGTTAGCATTCCAACCTTGGTAATCGTATTCAACCATTTTAGGATACCATTGGCTCATACTATAACGTATACCCTCTTTATTATCTCTACCACTTCTTCTAATTTGTAATGGAACCTGGGCTTCAAAAGCTACATCTATCAATACTTTTGTTTTTGGTAAAATAGGCTTTGCAAGAACCACTTCTAAAATTGTTTCATGAACTTTAAGTTGTTGTGCAACTCCATTAATCATTACTGATTGAACATTTTGAAATCCAATTTGATCTGGCGATAATTTGCTGATTCTATCTTTAACCCTAGGATCCCAGTCCAAACCATCTGATTGCCTTCTTGGATTTGGTTCACTAAGTTTTACTTTACCTAATTCTCTACTACGCATATCCATACTGCTATTGGGTTGAAATGCATTCCAATATAAATGAAAGAATACCCTCTTTAAGGTATCTGTTGAATTGTTTGAGTATTCAATTTTTTCGGTACCTGAAAAACGATTGGTTAGAACATCCATTTTTACATTGATATTGTACTTTATTTTTTGTTGCCATCTTTCAGGCTGTGAAAAAACAATAATCGCCGTAACTAAAAAACACGCAACTAGACTGATTTTTTTCATGTGATTATAATTGAATGATATAAAATTATTCTTTTCCTTGTATTACTAAAACAATTTCTCCTTTAACAGTTTTAGATTTGAAATAATCAGCCAGTTCTTGTAAACTACCTCTTTTATTTTCTTCAAACATTTTGGTGAGTTCTCTACTTACCGAACAATTTCTTTCAGACCCAAAATAAGTAGCCAATTCTTCTAAGGTTTTAACCAAACGCATAGGGCTTTCATAAAAAATCATGGTCCGCTCTTCTTCGGCTAATTTTTTTAACAAAGTTTGTCTTCCTTTTTTTAATGGCAAAAATCCCTCAAAAACAAATCGATTGGTAGGTATACCACTGTTTACCAATGCAGGTACAAATGCTACTGCGCCCGGCAAACATTCCACCTTGATGTTTTTTTGAATGCATTCCCTTACCAATAAAAAAGCAGGATCTGAAATTCCAGGGGTTCCAGCATCTGTAATCAAGGCCATCGTTTTTCCTGCCAATAACTGATCTGATAAATGAGCTACTATTTTATGTTCGTTGTGTTGATGGTAGGGAGTGAGTGGTTTTTCAATGGAATAATGATTCAACAATTTTGAAGAAGTTCTCGTATCCTCACATAAAATTAAATCTACTTGTTGCAATATTTCAATTGCACGCAAAGTGATGTCTTTTAAATTTCCGAGTGGTGTGGGAACTAAATATAACAATGGCTTAAATTAATGCAATCTCAAAAAATTCCATTACTTGGTTGGCCAACAATTGCTTACTCGCAGTTTCAGCAATGGATTTTGCTTCTTCTGCTGATGCTGCCTCGATACTTAGTGTAATATGTCTTCCAACACGAACATCTTGTATAGATTGAAGACCTAAATTTTGCAAACCACCTAGAACGGCTTTGCCCTGAGGATCTAATAAGTCTTTTAAAGGCATTACGGTAACCTGAACTGTATATATCATGATTCAACTTGTTTGAAAAGCAAAGATAGAATTACATAAGCAAAAAATCCTATTGAAACCGCCAACCAGCCAAAAAGGATGGCTGCTAAACCTGCAATAACCAGAATTAATATAAAAGGAAGTCCTTTTCTGGCCGAAAAACCATTGAATTTTAAAGCCAGCATTGGCAAAGTAGAAATCATTAAATAAGCTGATCCAAAAATTAATCCATACCAAACCCATTTATTCAATATGAGTTGATTGATCCACTCAATAGTATTGTACCAATACAAAATAGGAAATGACGCAAACAACATGCCGATGGCAGGTATTGGCACTCCTTTAAATCCAAATTGTTGACTAGTATCAATATTAAATCTTGCTAAACGAAATGCTCCTGCACAAGGAATAAGCAATGCGGGTAATAGCCAAATAAATGGAACATCTAATCCACCTGGATCTTGAGAGAAACCCAATCGTAGGAATTGAAATGCAATCATTGCAGGTGCAACACCAAAACTTACTAGATCAGCCAAAGAATCCAGTTGTTTTCCCATTTCTGATGGCACTTTAAGCAATCTTGCAACAAATCCATCAAAAAAATCTACAATCGCTGCTCCAATAATAAACCACCCAGCCCACATCATTCTTTCAGGTATAGATACCAAATTTTCGCCATCTGAATTCACGGTGAGTGTTAGGCCGGGTTGCAAAATGTAAATGATAGCAATACATCCAAGAAACAAATTGCTTAGTGTAAATAAATTAGGAATCTGTTGCTTCATTATTTTTTCTTTTTCATCAAGGTTTCAATCTCTTCTACGGTGATCGGAATATTTTTCATTAAGTCGATACTTCCCGACTTTGTAATCCAAAAATTATTCTCAATCCTAATACCCATTTGCTCTTCTTCAATATAGATACCAGGTTCAATGGTAAACAACATACCTGCTTGAATAGGTGCAGTTCTAGTACCTAAATCATGCACATCAATTCCTAAATGATGTGAAATTCCATGGTATAAATATTTTCTATACGCGCGATTCTCAGCATCTTCATTTTTTACATCAGATTTATTCAATAACCCAATTTTTACAAATTGCTTAGTTGCTTCATCCCCTACTTTTTCGGTATAATCAACTACAGAAATACCTGGTTTTAAAATGGATTTAGCATAATTGTGCAAATGCAAACATGCATTGTACACTTGTTTTTGTCGAGCAGAAAATTGTCCATTCACAGGTATTGTTCTGGTTAAATCGGCATTATATCCACCATATTCTGCACCAAAGTCCATCAATATCAAATCTCCCGATTTACAAACCGCATTGTTGGATACATAATGCAATGTTCGAGCATTATCGCCGCTGGCAATAATACTTCCATATGCCGGACCAGTTGCACGTTGGCTTAAAAAACTATGCCATATTTCTGCTTCAATTTCATATTCATTTACCCCTGGCTGAATGAATTTTAATAATTTTCTAAATGTGTTTTCAGTAATGTCAATGGCTTTTTGAACAACTACAATCTCTTCTTTGGTTTTGATGGCACGAAGTTCTTTCATGATTTTAGCAGCACGTTGAAATTGATGTAGAGGATAGCTCAATTTCATTTCATCTACAAAACGATACTCGCGGGTTCTTACATTCGATGCTTTTCGGTCATTTTCATTGGTATCTAGATAAATGGTATCTGCTAAATGAATCCAACCTTGTAATAATGCATCAATGCTATCCAACCAAACTATGGTTGATATGCCTGAAATGGCTGTTGCTTCAACTGCCCTTAATCTTTTTCCATCCCATTTTTCTTTTAAAGCATTGGGTCGAACCAACACCAATACTTCCCTGTATTTAGGATCTGGGCAATCAGGAAAAAGGATTATCATAGAATCTTCTTGTTCAATTCCTGATAGCCAAAACAAATCACTGTTTTGTTTAAAACTATGCAAGGCATCCCCATTGCTTGGCCATTCGTCATTGCTTACAAAAACAGCAATGCTGTTGGGCAACATTTTTTTCGCAAACCTTTTTCTATTATTGATGAAAATAGTGGAGTCTAAGGGTAAGTATTTCATGTGCTTTTTATGAATACACAAGATACAATACCAAATTAAGAATTATGAATTATGAATTAAGAAATATGAAATACCTAATAACTTAGAACCTAACCGTAGGACATTTTACAGATTTGCCTGCCGAAGAAGCGAATAGCCCATGCTTTACAATAGAGAGTTCATAAGCCCCGCGTACAGAAGCTCCTGAGTTGACCGATCTAGTTGAAGCATCATAATTTATAGTAAACTTAGTATCATTTACTTGGAAACCAACTACAGGAATTATGGCATCATTCTTTCGATAATACAATCCCAAAATCAACTGCTTAGCTCCATCACCAGTTAAATCTCTATTGGCATTCATCCCTAAAACAATTTCATTGGTAGCGCCTCTAGTACTATAATAGATATTGGGGTTAATGATCCAAATATTTTGCACTTTAATACTTGCATTAGCAAAAAAAGTATAACGCATATCTATCCTGCTATCTGTTACTGAAGTTTCAAAAAAACTTTCTCTTGGCCTATTAATATGATTGATGCTAATACCCGCATTAAAATAAGCATTTTCTGAGGCAAACAAAGCGTAATTCAAGCCCATTGAAAGATCAAAATAAGCAGTTTGACTAAAGGCAAATGGTTCATTAGATGGAATAGTTGATTCAAAAAATTGACCGTTCCATTGGTTGTCAAATGTTAGTTTCGAAAAATCAATTCTTTTTGAAATCATGCCTGCTGAAAAACCTGCACTTAGCAAACTCTTATAGCCCAACATCTGGTGATAAGCCAATGATAAATTAGCACTTGTTGAAGATAAACTTCCTGCACCTGCAACATCTCTCATGATACCACCACCAATTCCCATCCAACCATTTTCGAAACGATTGGCAAACAATTTAGAATCAGCCCATATACCCATTGTTTTATAGGGGCTAGATGCAGAAGCCCATTGATTTCTATAATTACCACCTATACGATAATCCATATCAGGATTAAAGCCAGTATTGGCAGGATTTACAAACAATGGGTTATTGAAATATTGTGAAAAATTAAGCCCTTGCCCAAATGTTTCTGTAAATGAAACAATCAGAAAAAAAATAAAAAATATCGATTTAAAAATATTCATTTGTTAAATTCAATTATCGCAATAAGGTAATATCGCCTTTCTTAAATGCTTTTACTTTATCAGAAAATTCAATTTCCAAAGTATAATTATATACTTCCTGTGGCTGAATTTTTCCATTGTATTTTCCGTCCCATCCCTCATTAAGATTTGTTCCAAGATAAACCACTACACCCCATCGATTGTATATTCTCCAAGTCATTTTTGCAATGCCGAAACCCCTCACATAAATTCTTTCATTGATACCATCTCCATTGGGTGAAAATGCGTTGGGAACGTCAAATAATGGGTTTACTTCCGCAACAATTGGCTCACAATACTTCACTAAACATCCAACAGTATTGGTTGTTGATAAACAAACATTATAGGTGCCTGATGCGTTAAAGGAATACCTTATTGTTGTGTCTCTTCTATTTGTACTAATAGCCTTACTATCACCAAAATCCCAATAATAAGATGAACCACCAGTAGATAAATTGGTAAATGTATAAATTTGATTAGCACCAGTTGATCTTGGCGTATAATCGAATAATGAAGTAGGATTAGGACTTACCAATATTGATTTTGTAAAAGATTTTGTTTTAACTACATCACAAGTATTGTTATCTGTAACATCAAGAGTTACAGAATAAACTCCTGGAGCAGCATAGATATGAGTCGGATCTGCTAGTGTACTTGTTGGCGTACCGTCACCAAAATTCCAAACAAAACTTGCACCCCCAACACCTGTATAAGTGAACTTAGTTGCTGTTCCAATACATGCAGTATCTGCAATAAAATTGGGTACGAAAGAATTAGAAACCCTAACTGTTTGCTCTATATAATCATCCTCGTTGCAAAATAGTGGGTCTTTTAAAGTTAACCGAACAATATAAGTTCCATCCGAAGGAAAAGTATGCGTTCTCGGGCCATCATTTGAATTCACAACTGGTGATCCATCACCAAAGTTCCATTGAAAAGAATTGGCATTAAATGTTTTTCCTGGAGGAGCTGTGGCTAAATTGGTAAACTGATAAGTTCGATTTGCGCAAGGAGGTACCACTGCAAAAGAAAAATTCAAATTGGTAACTGCGTCACTTCTAACACTTATATTCATATAAGAAGTATCTCTTTCATTGCAAGAATTCAAATCTTCTCCTATTAATCTTACGCGATAAAGCCCAACTAGATTATACGTAAAACTTGCTTTTGCTGTGGTTGTAGTTAAATCATTGGTTCCGTCTCCATTAAAATCCCAATAATATGTTTTAGCAGCTGCAACTGTATCAGTAAAGTCTACAGTTAAAGGAACACAACCTGTAGAATCTCTTAATCTTCCACCGATAGATGATTGAACACCTGCAGAAACTCCAGCAGAATAAAAAGCCAATTTAACGGCCAATAAATTACAAGAATTATTTCCACGATTGGGCGACCATGAACCTGGTGTACCTACAATTGAATTTCTTGGATTAGTTCCCCTTCCACCACCACAAGAACAAATGGATTGATAAATAGTGCCGTTTGGATCAAAGCGAGATGTTCCACCATCAACATGATCTGCAAAGCCAGCATCTTGACCAAAAAATGTAGCATAAATTAAACTATCCGCATTTTTACTCAAAATGAAAAAATAAAAGTCTGCACCATCAGTCACTTTTTTATAAGCATCTGATGAAAACAAAAAATCATTTATAGTTCCTGTTGCAAAGTTTCCAATATTACTCCCACCCCATCCAGACACATACATATTCTGGCATCTATCCACCAGAAATGCAGTAATGGATAAACTTGGAATTACAGCAGTAGGGCTTCCAAAATTGGTGAAGAAAATAAATGAAGATAAATCAGGTGTAAGCTTTGCAATGAATTGTTTGCCATTTTCTTGACCTGGATTCTTGGTATTAAAATTGGAATTTTTTACCGGGAAAACACCTGTTGTTGTACCAGTAATATAGGGTGATCCTAATTTATCAAATTGAATTCCAAACAAAATATCTTCTCCACTAGTACCAATATAAGTAGATTTATTAATGGCTGAACCATCGCTTTTTATACTTGCGATAAACCCATCTGCTTTACCTTGATTGGTTGCAAATAAAGAACCTGTTTTATCACCCGGGAAATCGGTACTTAAGGTTGCTCCCGCAACATATATATCACCATTGCTCGGATTGATACTTAATACAAAAGCAGCATCATCATTATTGCCTCCTAAAAACGAACTAAAAATCACGTTATCTAAGTTGGCATCTAATTTCAACAATACTCCATCCTGGTATCTACCCCCTGAAACGCCAGCTCCCGCAGCTGTTTGAAAAGCACCTGGAGTTGTTTTGAAATTGGTAGACTGTGTAACAGATGCAACTAGAATATTGTTATTGTTATCCGTGATTACTTCACTTCTAGAATCGTCTCCATAATTTCTTCGAGTAGATGTACTTGTATTAGTTTGTCCATTATTAGCATCGATATTCACCCCGTCATTAGCAGAACCACCTATCACCATCGAGCCAACCAATCCAGATCCATTTACATTTAATTTAGTAACAACAATATCAAATCCTCCTCCAGATCCAAAAAGTTTTGTTACCCCCCTAGTTGGATAATCGGTTGAAGAAGTTCTACCTGCAATAATTAAATTTCCATTTCTATCAACCACCAAACTATGTGGTTGATCATCTCCATTTCCGCCAATATAAGTTCCATAAATTCGATTAATACCTAAAGGGTCAAACTTCATAATCCCCATATCAATTTTTAAAGAACCCCCAGGCTTAAAGTTACCTTGAAATGCGCCATTTGAAGCAGGAAATCCATCCCCAAAAACCACACCACCTGCATAAAAATTTCCCGCACCATCATAAGTAGCTGTAAGGCCCCAATTATCAGCCGTACTGCCAGTATAACTAATAAAAATAATGCTAGGATCTATAACCAGTGTTGCCGATTTATCGTAAGCGCTGTTTAATTTGAATTGAACAAAATTACCCTTCACTTCATAACTGCATGCAACATCATTTCTTTGATCTTTGTTTAATGCATAAGTATAAGGAGCCAACTCTTGTATGGTTCCAACTGAAGTTTTAATTTGTAAAACCTCTTCTTTAACTTTTAAAGATTCTACTCCATCAAAATATAAAATCACTTTATTGGCATCTCCACCTGGATGAACAATGATATCATATTTTAATGAAGCATTGGAGGTATAAAAACGAATATCAATATTGGGATAAATATTTTTATACGTGACTGCTTGATAGATTTTACAATTACTTGCCCATTTACTTGGATCATTCCCTATTATATAATTATTGTAATTATTTTGAACTTTATCTGGAACAATAACGGGGTTTGGATTGGCATTTAAAAACTTAACCTCATAGGTATGTGATCTTAGATTTAATTCCGCACCAAGATCTCCATTAATAACAGACTTGTCTGATCCATTTCCATTTATCTTATCAGCATGCTTATCTCGCCCTTTTAATGAATGCAATGTTTCGGTTAATTGATCGTAATCATCTGCATTGTATTGCAATACTCTATACCCAGTATTCTTTAATACAATAGCACCACCAGGCATTTCAGATTTAAATTTGATGGATGCATCCCACTGGCCTTTGTTTTCCACAAAATTGAGATAACTCTGTGCAAATAACCCTGCACTTAGCATTAATAAACAAATAAGAAGAATTCCTTTTTTTAACACAAGCTATAATTTAATCTTTAAGCTATTTTGCCCCAACCATGCTTTGTTTTCTGCGATTGCATAAAATTACGTAATGTTTGGTGCTGCTGATCTTCTAAAAACAAATCCTTTTCTACCAATATTTCTGCCTTTTCTTTAGCCAGTTCCAACAAAGCTTTATCATTAACAATACTGGCTAATTTAAAGTTCAATGCTCCGCTCTGCCTAGTGCCCTCAATATCCCCCGGACCCCTCATTTCTAGGTCTTTCTCCGCAATTTTAAATCCATCATTGGTTGCACACATTATATTGATACGTTCTTTGGCCTCTTTGCTGGCTTTGCTTCCCGTTAATAAAATGCAAAAACTTTTTTCACTACCCCTTCCTACCCTCCCTCGAAGCTGATGCAACTGAGAAAGACCAAATTTTTCAGCACTTTCAATCACCATTACTGAGGCATTGGGTACATTTACGCCAACTTCAATAACGGTAGTGCTCACCAATATTTGACTTTCGCCGCTTACAAAACGTTCCATGTTGGTTGCCTTCTGTTCAGCTGGTTGCCTACCATGAACCATTCCGATTTTATAGGTTGGTTCAGGGAAAAAGCTTTTTACTTGCTCATAACCCTGCATCAAATCTTCATAACTCAATTTTTCACTTTCCTCAATCAAAGGATAAATAAAATAAGCCTGCCTTCCCTTGGTTATTTCTTCTTTTACAAAACCCATAACACTGGCTCTTGCCATTTCATTCCGCTGCACAGTAGTGATGGGAATTCTACCTGGAGGTAATTCATCCATTACACTGTATTCTAAATCGCCATAGGCGGTCATGGCCAATGTTCTTGGGATTGGCGTTGCAGTCATTACCAGCACATGGGGAGGTATTACTGCCTTTTCCCATAGCTTAGCTCTTTGGGCAACTCCAAACCGATGTTGTTCATCTACAATTACTAAGCCAAGATTTTTAAATTGGACAATATCTTCTATCACAGCATGGGTTCCAACAACAAAATGAATACTGTCTTCTAATAAACCATTTAAAATGCGCTTTCTTTCTGCAGTTTTGGTACTGCCTGTTAACAAGGCCAATTCAACAGGCATTTCTTTCAACAGTTCTTTAAGCCCCGCATAGTGTTGCTGTGCTAAAATTTCTGTTGGTGCCATCAAACAGCTTTGAAATCCGTTGTCGGCTGCAAGCAACATACTCAATAAAGCTACCATGGTTTTTCCACTTCCTACATCTCCTTGTAACAGCCTATTCATTTGTCTTCCCCTTGCTGTATCGTTGCGAATTTCTTTTAACACTCTTTTTTGTGCACCAGTTAATGTAAAGGGTAAATAATGATTGTAAAAATCATTAAAAAAGGCCCCTACTTTTTCAAATAGAACCCCTTTACTGGCATTGTTTCTTTGAAGTCTTACCAATTGTAATCTTACCTGAGCAATGAATAATTCTTCAAATTTCAATCGCTCCAATGCTTTGTTGTACAACATATCATTGGTAGGAAAATGAATCATGGCAAATGCTTCGTATCTGGATAATAATTTTAGTTCTTGCAACAAATAAGCGGGCAAATTCTCTGGTATATCTTTCGGTTGAACGATTCCAAACAATATTTGTGTAAGCTTTGCCAATTGACGGCCATTCAAAGCCCTGGCTTTCAATTTTTCAGTAGAAGGATAAACTGGTTCTAAAAATGCCTTTGCCCCTGCTTTTGCAGGAACATATACTTCAATTTCTGGGTGCACCATTTGTGCCTTACTATTAAAAAAACCGGTTTTGCCAAAAACAAGATAATCCGACCCAATGTGCAAGTTTTTTTCTACCCAATTAATTCCTTGAAACCAGGTTAGTTCCAATATACCACTCATGTCTTTTATTTGGGCTATCAATCTTTTGCCTCTCCCTGCTCCAACTACTTCGAAATGAATCAACCTTCCTGCAACTTGAATATAATCGGTAAAGGCATTGATTTCTGCAATCTTGTTAATCTTGGTTTTGTCGATATGCCTTAAAGGAAAATGATGCAGAAGATCATTGAAAGTAAATATTTCCAACTCCTTTTTAAGCATATCTGCCCTTAAAGGACCAACCCCTTTTAGGTATTCGATAGGGGAAGCGAGTATTTGGCTATTGGAGCTTATAATCTAGGTTTTTACAGTTTGAAATGGCTACAAATCTAACTATAAAAAAACCATCTACCATGAGCCACATACTGCATAGGATTCATATCTTCGCTCGATATGGTAAAAGAGGTAGTTGTTAGTGGCATTCGCCCAACAGGGTATTTACATCTTGGGAATTATTTTGGAGCAATGCGCAATTATGTGCGTATGCAAGATCAATTTAATTGCTATTTTTTTGTAGCCAACTGGCATAGTTTAACCACACATCCAGATACAAGAGAACTCAAAATAAGTGTAAATAGGGTAATTGCAGAAAATATAGCTTGTGGATTAGACCCAGAAAAAGTAGCACTCTATGTTCAAAGTGATGTGCCAGAAATTGCAGAACTATACCTTTATTTAAATATGCTGGCTTATAAAGGAGAACTAGAAAAAACAGCCACTTTTAAAGATAAAGTTCGTTTACAACCAGAAAATGTAAATGCTGGATTATTAACTTATCCGGTTTTAATGGCTGCAGATGTAATCATCCAAAGAGCGGTGAAAGTGCCTGTAGGAAAAGACCAGGAACAGCATTTAGAAATGGCCAGAAATTTTGCCGAAAGATTCAATCATCGTTATGGTGAAGTACTTCCTCTTCCTTATGCATTTAATTTTGGAGATGAACTGATCAAAATTTTAAGCTTGGATGGAATTGGCAAAATGAGTAAAAGCGAAAACCAGATGGCTACCATTTTCTTGGCTGATAGCGATGAAAGTATTCGCAAAAAAATCATGAAAGCCAAAACAGATCAGGGGCCTTCTGAACCCAATTCAAAAAAAACAGATTATATACAAAATCTATTTACTTTAATGGGTCAGGTAAGTAGTGCCGATACTTTAGAAAAATTTGAATCCGATTTTAATGCAAGTAGCACAGGCAATTGCATTATTCGCTATGGAGATATGAAAAAACAATTGGCCGAAGACATGGCCCGTTTTATCCACCCAATTAGAGAAAAAGCCGCAGCCATTCAAAACGACGAAGTTTTATTGCAAAAATTGATCAAACAAGGGGCAGATAAAGCCAGAGAAAGGGCTTCGGAAACACTTAAAATAGTCAGAGAAGCAATTGGTTTGAATTATTAACCATATTTAAACCAAATTCAGATTAGATTCCTTAAGTTGCAACGCTTTAAACAGCAAAAAAGAAATGGCAAAACCAAAAAAACCAAAACACGTAGCGATAGCAGGTAATATAGGTGCAGGCAAAACAACATTAACAGAAATGTTGAGTAAGCATTATCGCTGGATACCTCAGTTTGAGAATGTAGATACCAATCCATATCTGATGGATTTTTATGAAGACATGCCCCGCTGGAGTTTTAATTTACAGATCTATTTTCTAAATAGCAGATTGAATCAATTACTGGATATTCAACATGGCACTGAAACTGTGATTCAGGATAGAACGATTTATGAAGATGCCAATATTTTTGCTCCGAATTTGCATGAAATGGGTTTGATGAGTAAGCGAGATTTTGATAATTACTATCAATTCTTTCAAACCTTAAAAACAATGGTTCAGCCGCCAGATTTGCTTATTTACTTAAAAGCATCTGTACCTACTTTGGTGGCTCAAATTCAAAAGCGAGGAAGAGAATATGAAGAAAATATTCGATTAGACTATTTAAAAAAACTTAACGAGTATTACAATAAATGGATTGATGGGTATAAGGAAGGACAATTGCTTATCATCGATTGCGATAAAAATAAATTTGCAGAAAGCGAAGAGCAATTTGGCGAAATCATCAGCAAGGTAGATGGAATGTTATTTGGCTTATTTTAATCTTCTTCATAATACAAATTAGCATGAAATACGAAGAATTGATTCAGCATCATTCAGGAGAATTGATTGAAAAGCTGGTATCATTTGTAATTAGTAAAGATCCCGTAGAAATTTTATTCAATTTTGAGGATGACGACCAATGGGCCATCATATCAATGCACCAATACGAAGAAGACTTAGAAATATCATTGCGCTTGCATCCAAATGAGCAGTTTGATTTATACCTAGGTTATTATGACGACGAGGATGAGTTTCATGAATTGATTCATCAACTGAATCAAGCAGAAATAGATCAATTACCAGAAGGTCTTAAAAAGCTGATGAAGAAAGTAGTAGACGATGAAAAAGGAATGCGCATCTCAGGTAATTTTTTATCGAAATAAATCACTCAATGAAAAAAATTGGGCAGTATATTCAAGGAACAATCATTAAAGGATTGTTTTTTTTATTACCCATTCTTGTATTGGCCTACCTAGTTGAGAAAGTATGGGCTCCAATTCAATCAATTATTCAAACAGTATCTAAAAGTTTAGCAATTGAAAATTTTATTGGAAGGTCATTACTTACCATATTAACAATACTTGGATTTTTATTGATGTGTTTTTTGGGTGGATTGTTAATGCAATTATCGAGGGTAGGAAAATGGAAAACTTGGATTGAAGAAAATGTTTTAAGGTTTACGCCAGGTTATATCTTCATCAAAGAAATTGTTGGAGAAAAGTTGAATTATGAAGCTGATGGAAAAAGGCAATTACCTGTTTTTGTTTTATTTGATGATAATTGGGTAGCAGGCATATTAACTGAATTTTCAAAAGAGAATGATATTGCAGTTGTTTATTTACCAGGAAGCCCCAATTTTAATGAAGGCACTGTTTGTATGGTAAAAATTGATCAAATTAAATTACTCCCTTATAAATTTGACCAATTTAAAATAATGGTTCAACGTTTCGGATTGCATTTTTCTGAAATCAATATCAACCAACTTCCCTCTTTATAAAAAATGCCCCCAATTTCTTGGAGGCATAGAGCAAGCAATCGAAAAAACTAAAAAATCTTCTGGTATTAAGCTTTTGGGGCCGCGGCCAATATCTCTGGCGTAACTCCTGCAGCATATTTTTCAAAATTATTAATAAACTCTTTTGCCAATTTATGGGCAGTTGTATCGTAGGCATTTAGATCTTTCCAAGTATTGCGTGGATTCAAAATTTCAACTGGCACATTTGGACAGCTTGTAGGCATTAGCATTCCAAAAACTGGGTGCTCAGCCATTTCAATATTGTCTAAATCTCCATTTAAAGCAGCCGAAATCATTGCTCTTGTATAACTCAATTTCATTCTATTGCCAACACCATAAGATCCCCCACTCCATCCAGTATTAATCATCCAAACATTCACATTGTGAGCTTTCATTTTTTCACCCAACATGGCTGCATACTTTCCAGGATGTAAAGGCAAGAATGGAGCTCCAAAACATGCACTAAAAGTAGATTTAGGCTCTGTTACTCCGGCCTCTGTTCCAGCCACTCTAGCAGTATAACCGCTAATGAACTGATACATTGCTTGCCCAGGGCTTAATTTACTTATTGGAGGTAGAACACCATAGGCATCGCATGTTAAGAAGAATAAGTTTTTAGGAAGTCCACCAATGCTTGGTTCTATTGCATTAGAAATAAAATGCAGTGGATAACTTACCCTTGTATTTTCTGTAATTCCTTTAAAACTAAAATCAATTTCATTGGTTCCATCAATAAAACCAATATTTTCTACTAAAGCGCCTGGTTTAATAGCGTTGAATATTGCAGGCTCTTTCTCCTCGCTTAAATCGATGGTTTTAGCATAACATCCTCCTTCAAAATTAAACACTGAATTATTGGTCCATCCATGCTCATCATCTCCAATTAATTTTCTTGCAGGATCTGCACTCAATGTAGTTTTACCAGTTCCGCTCAAACCAAAAAAAACAGCAACATCTCCATCATTTCCCATATTGGCACTGCAATGCATGCTCAATACATTTTTCTCTTGAGGTAAAATATAATTTAGTACAGAAAATATACCTTTCTTCATCTCACCCGTATATCCAGTACCTCCAATCAAAATGGTTTTATGTTTAAAAGATACAATGGCAAAATTTTCCTGCCTTGTTCCATCAACAACAGGATCCGCTTTAAAACCTGGTGCCTGAATTATATGCCAGTCTGGTTGAAAATTGGCCAATTCATTTTCTTCAGGTCGCAAAAACATATTATAAGCAAATAAATTGCTCCAAGGGTTTTCGTTAATTACACGAATATTCAAGCGGTATTGTTGATCTGCACAAGCATAAGCATCTCTAACCCAAATATCTTCTTGTTCACCCAAATATTGTAAGACCTTTGATTTTAATTGCAAGAAATAATGCTCTTCGATTGCTATATTAAAATTATTCCAATGAACAGTGTCTTTGGTTATTTCATCTTGAACAATGAATTTGTCTTGCGGACTTCTACCAGTAAATTTGCCTGTTTTAATACAAAGTGCGCCAGTATTGTTTAGTACACCCTGCCCCTTTAAAACTGCTTGATTTACTAAAGTTTCGGGAGATAACTGATAGTGTATTCCGGTATTAACCGATAATCCAATTTGCAATAGTTTTTTAGGATCGAGTTGAATGGTTGGCGATATCATAAGCGAACAATCGTTAGTTACACTGCGAAAATAGGTTGTTTACCATTAGTCGTTGATGAATTGTGTATTGGTTACACGTTATTTTTATACAATGATTGGGTCGATTCCTTTGATAAATTCAAATTTTAGAGTCGATTAATATAGACTTTTAAAATAATATTCAAAACTGTTGAATGATTCATAAAAAAATAGGTGAGCAAATTTGATTTTATCATCAAGTCTACCTTTTAGCAAGTATTTTTGTTCAAATTCAAAAGTAATGGCAGAAAAAAGCCCAGATGGTTTGATTTCAATTGAACATAGAACAATTTTACAATCAATTGTTGGTGAGGCAAATATTTTAGTAGATGAAGAGTCGCTTTTACATTATGGGCACGACGAAACAGAAAAATTACAATACTATCCATCCATTGTTGTAAAGCCAGCAACTACAAAAGAAGTTGCTGGTATTATGCAATTATGCAACCAATATTTAATTCCAGTAACTCCTAGAGGAGCGGGAACAGGTTTAAGCGGAGGAGCATTGCCTCATTTGGGAGGTTTGGTTCTTTCAACAGAAAGGTTAAATAAAATCATTGAAATCGATGAACGAAATCTACAAGTAATTACAGAACCTGGTGTTATAACAGAAGTATTGCAAAATGCGGTGAAAGAAAAAGGATTGTTTTATCCCCCAGACCCAAGTAGCAAAGGAAGTTGTTTTATCGGAGGGAATATAGCCGAAAATAGTGGAGGACCAAGAGCGGTAAAATATGGAGTTGTTAAAGATTATGTGCTCAATTTAGAATTGGTGTTACCTACAGGAGAAATCATATGGACTGGCGCCAATGTATTGAAAAATTCTACCGGATACAATCTTACTCAACTTCTTGTAGGAAGCGAAGGTACTTTGGGTATAGTTACAAAAATAGTTTTAAAACTTATCCCCCATCCAAAGATTGATTTATTAATGCTCGTACCATTCTCTTCTTTGGAAAATGCAAGTGCAGCTGTGAGTGCGATTTTTAGGGCAGGGTTTATACCCAGTGCTTTGGAGCTAATTGAAATTGATGCATTAAAAATTGTGAGTGAAATGGTTGGCAGTACTGCTGTTCCAGTGAACGATTCTATTGCTGCACATTTAATTATTGAAGTAGACGGAAATAATCAGGATGTATTGATGAGTGAAATAGAAGCCATTGCAGAGCTGCTCACCCAATTTGATGCAGGTGAAATATTTTTTGCAGATGATGCACAGCAAAAAGCAGAACTGTGGAAGCTGAGAAGAAGAGCAGCAGAAGCGGTGAAATTAAATGGTTATACCATTGAAGAAGATACTGTTGTTCCAAGAGCAGAACTCCCAGCACTTATTAAAGGAGTAAAAGCTTTAGGTATCCAACATGGCTTTAAGGCTGTATGCTATGGGCATGCTGGCGATGGAAATTTGCATATAAGAATCAATCATCCAACCATTAAAAACAGTCATGGCAATGCAGAAATGACAGGGATTTTAAAAGCATTATTTGAATTAGTAAAAAGTTTAGGTGGTACAATTAGTGGGGAGCATGGTATTGGACTAATTCAAAAACCCTATATCCACACAGTATTCAATGAGGCAACTATTCATTTAATGAGGGGTATCAAAAAAACATTTGATCCTAGTAATATTTTAAATGCTGGCAAAATTTTTGATTGATATTTATCATTCATTTTGTAAAAGATAAATCTATGAAAAGACGTTTCGCATTTATACTGATCTTCTTATCTAGTTTGCAAATTTTATTTGCTCAAGATGATAATATGCCTGTTAAAGGTTTCAATAAAAACAGGGTTTTTATTGGAACCAGCATCAATCTTGGTTTATCCAATAATTTTTTCAATATCGGCCTTAATCCCGAAATTGGATACAGCTTAACAGATTGGTTAGATGCAGGAGTTGTTGGTAATCTAAATTATTTTACACAGAGTAGCACATTTACAAAAGATAAAAATGTTAATTACGGTGGTGGTGGATTTTTAAGGATTTGGCCGATTAATTTTTTGCATTTACAAATACAACCAGAATATAATTGGATAAGCTCTTC
>JBILRH010000015.1:0-21250 GCA_044372715.1 Sediminibacterium sp.
CTAAAAACCTAAGAATTTTTTATAATGGAAGAACAGCTCAGCCTAGTGCTGCTCAATTACAGCCTGTAATTGATAATTCTAATCCTTTGAATATCAGAACAGGTAATCCTTCATTAAAACAACAGTTTATTCATACTTTCAGAATCTTGTATAATTCTTTCGACTTATTTTCCCAGAAGCTCATTTTTGCTACCATCAATGCTAGCTTTATAGATAATGATATTCAAAACTCTACCGTATTTCTACCCAATGGAGCTCAAGTAACAGCTCCAGTAAATTTAAGTGGAACCTATAATGTGAATGGTATTTTTAACTATGGCTTTCCATTGAAGAAACCAAAAAGCAATGTCAATTTAACTTTAAATTTATCCAAATCTCAAAGCCAAACTCTAGTAAACAATCAAAGTAACTATACTCGAAATACCATAGCAGGTTTTAATGCAGGATGGACAACCAATTTGAAAGATAATTTCGATATGAATTTCTCTTCTAATTCTACTTTCAATTTTGCACGATATACTTTACAGCCAGAACAGAATGGAGATTTCTTTACTCAATCATTTACTGTTGAGCCAACTTATTTCACCAAAAGCGGATGGGTGATTTCAACTGATTTCAGTTATGTAAAAAATGCAGGAAGGGCTGATGGATTTAATACCAGTATTCCTTTATGGAGTGCAAGTATTGCAAAGCAGTTATTCAAGAAGAAAGAAGGTGAGATTAAATTCTATGTATTCGATTTGTTGAATCAAAATGTGAGCATTGCTAGAAATATTAATGGCAACACCATTCAAGACGTTTCAACTCGAGTACTTACGAGGTATTTTATGGTAAGTTTTACCTACAATCTTCGCAGGTTTGGAGCCCAAGGCCAACAACAAAGAAATCCAATGGGTGATATGTTTAGAGGTATGCGTCCACCAGGAACCATGGGTGGAATGAATAGGAATTTCAGACAGTAGAAATCCTTGTTCATCAAATCTTAGCCTATTTTTCATTATTTATAAGCAGAAATACCGAAGAGATTCGTAAATTTGTAGTCTATCAATGATTAAGAGATTCAATTCATACAATGTAACTAAGGTATTTGGAACATTTTCAAATGAGCCAAATAGTACTGCTTTTGTCCTTTTGCCGCTTCCCCGACGCGGTTTCTGATAGGACGAGCAACTGGCACTTGCCCCTATCAGTGAAAATTTCCCCGAAATAGTTTTGGCAACAGTTTCTTGTTCATTTTAATTTTCAGTACGTTGGATCAGCAAATAAATGTTCGTGTAGCAAATAGTAATGATAAGCAATATGCTTCCATCATCACCGATGAAATGGAGGCTTCCGCAAAAGCCAGAGGCACCGGTATAGCAAAAAGAAGCCCTGATTATCTAGCAGAAAAAATGGAAGAGGGAAAAGCAGTGATTGCTTTAGACTCAAATGGTGGATGGGTTGGCTTTTGTTATATTGAAGTATGGGGGCATGAACAGTTTGTTGCCAATAGTGGATTGATTGTTTCACCTCGATATAGAAAAAGTGGAGTGGCAAAACAAATCAAACAAACCATTTTCAATCTTTCCAGAAAAAAATACCCTAACGCAAAAATTTTCGGTTTAACAACTGGATTGGCCGTGATGAAAATCAACAGTGATCTAGGATATGAACCAGTTACCTATAGCGAATTAACAGATGATGAAGAATTTTGGGCTGGATGCAAGAGCTGTGTGAATTATGATATTCTGATGAGCAAGGATAGGAAAATATGCATGTGTACTGCAATGTTATACGACCCTGCCGATCATTTTGAGCCCGCAGAAACATCTGCTGAGTTTAAACAAAATTCTAAGTTGTATGAACGGTTCATGAAAATCAAGCAAAGCAAACTGATGAATTTCTTTAAAAAGAAAACATTGTTTAATATTTTTTTCAATTTCTAATTGTATCGAAATGCAAGCAAAAAAATTGGTCTTGGGGTTTAGCGGAGGATTAGATACTACTTATTGTGCATTGTATCTATCTCAGGATATGGGCTATGAAGTGCATAGCGTAATCGTTAATACTGGTGGTTTTAATGAAACAGAATTGCTTCAGATAGAAAAACATGCATATGCTTTAGGGGTAAAATCACATACAACTATGGATGCGGTAAAGGGCTATTACGATCGAATTGTGAAGTACTTGATTTTTGGAAATGTGTTAAAAAACAATACTTATCCATTAAGTGTAAGTGCAGAAAGATTAAGTCAGGCTGTTCATATTGCAGAACATGCACAGAAATTAGGAGCAACCGCTGTTGCTCATGGAAGCACAGGAGCTGGAAACGATCAAGTGCGTTTTGATATGATCTTTAATATCATGATTCCGGGAGTAGCAATTATTACTCCAATAAGAGACCTTAAATTAAGTAGAGAAGCAGAAATTGCTTACTTACAATCGAAAGGTGTTGAAATGAATTTTGAGAAAGCAGCTTATTCCATTAACAAAGGATTATGGGGTACAAGTGTTGGTGGAAAAGAAACTTTGCAGTCAAAAGGTTTATTGCCAGAGTCTGCATGGCCAACCCAAGTTTCTAAAACCGAACCAGAAGAAATGGTGATTAGCTTCGAGAAAGGAGAGATAAAGAAAGTGAACGGCCAATTATTCGATCATCCTTCTGCTGCTATACAATATATTCAATCCATTGCAGGTGCTTTTGGTATTGGTAGAGATATCCATGTTGGAGATACCATTATTGGAATTAAGGGAAGAGTGGGATTTGAAGCAGCAGCACCAATGGTGATTTTGAAAGCACATCATGCTTTAGAAAAACATGTATTAACCAAATGGCAATTGAGTTGGAAAGACCAATTGTCGCAATTTTATGGCAATTGGTTGCACGAAGGCCAGATCTTAGATCCTGTAATGCGAGATATTGAAGCCTTTTTAATTCAATCTCAAAATCAAGTTACCGGAGATGTTTTTATAGAACTAATGCCATATCGTTTTCAAATTATTGGCATTGAATCGGCATTCGATTTAATGAGCAGTAAGTTTGGTAAATATGGAGAAATGAATACTGGTTGGTCTGGAGAAGACGTGAGAGGATTTTCAAAAATCTTCGGTAACCAAACAGCTATTTTTCATAATATTAAATCTTCGGTTAAATGATACATGCAGGAATTATAGGAGGCGCAGGTTATACTGGTGGCGAATTGATTCGCTTACTGATCAATCATCCTTCGGTTCAATTGTCATTTGTGCATAGTACTAGTAATGCGGGAAATGATTTATATAAAGTACATGCAGATTTGATTGGTGAAACCAATTTGCAATTCACCAATACAATTGATCAAGATATTGATCTGTTGTTTCTTTGTATTGGTCATGGGGATGCAAAAAAATTCTTGAATGAAAACGAAATTGCAGACAATATAAAAATAATTGACCTCTCACAAGATTTCAGGTTATCCAATACTGCACAAATAGGTAAAAGAACTTTTGTGTATGGTTTACCTGAATTGAATAAAGAAGCAATTCAAACTGCCAAAAACATAGCTAACCCTGGTTGCTTTGCAACAGCTATACAATTAGGCATATTACCACTGGCTTCTATTGGAGTATTAGGAGATATTTATACAACAGGAATTACAGGATCAACAGGTGCAGGTCAGGGGTTGAGTAATACTTCACATTTTAGCTGGAGGGCCAATAATATTCAAGCTTATAAATCATTGACGCATCAGCATATTTACGAAATAACCCAATCAGTCAATCAATTGCAACATGGCGATCCTTTGTCTGCAACTGGAGCGGGAAGGGGTCTGAGGTTTGTGCCTTGGCGTGGAGATTTTACTAGGGGGATTTATGTAAGCTCTATCATAGATTGTGGGTTGCCACTAGAAGAAATAAAAAATGTGTATAGGGATTTTTATCAAAATGCTGCATTTACCTATTTGAGTGATTCAATGATTGATTTAAAGCAAGTTGTAAACACCAATAAATGTTTGATTCATATCGAAAAGCAAGGAGATAAATTAGTGGTTCATGCTGCAATTGATAATTTATTAAAGGGTGCAAGCGGGCAAGCTGTTCAGAATATGAATCTTTTATTTGGCTTATCCGAAAAGGAAGGATTAAAGTTAAAGGCAAATTATTTTTAATACACAGTTATGAAATTATTTGATGTATATCCACTTAACAATATCGCCATTACAAAGGCATTGGGTGCTTATGTATGGGATGATAAGGGAGTTCAGTATTTAGATATGTATGGAGGGCATGCTGTTATAAGTATTGGTCATACACATCCACACTGGGTAAAGCGTATTGAAGATCAATTAGAAAAAATTGCTTTCTATTCTAATTCTATCATTATTCCAATTCAACAACAATTAGCCGATAAGTTGGCATCTGTAAGTGGCAAAAATGATTATCAATTATTTCTATGTAATAGTGGTGCAGAAGCCAATGAAAATGCTTTAAAATTGGCTTCTTTTCATACAGGAAGAAAAAAAATATTGGCTTTTAATAAAGCTTTTCATGGAAGAACTTCATTGGCAGTTGCGGCAACAGATAATCCCTCCATTGTTGCACCAGTTAATCAAACTGATCATGTAGATTTTCTTCCCTTTAATGATGAACTTGCTTTAAGCGACTATTTTAAAATCAATGGAAATGAATTGGCAGCCGTTATCATTGAAGGAATTCAAGGGGTAGGTGGTATCAATATTGCATCAGATAGCTTTTTACAATTAATAAGAAATCTTTGTGATCAATACGGAGTTGTATTTATTGCGGATAGTGTTCAATGTGGATATGGAAGAAGTGGACAGTTTTTTGCGCATGATGTAGATGGAGTTCAAGCAGATATTTATTCGATGGCCAAGGGAATGGGGAATGGATTTCCTATAGGAGGAATTTTAATAGCCCCACATATTCAGCCAAAACATTTTATGCTAGGTACCACTTTCGGTGGAAATCATTTGGCTTGTGCAGCTGCTTTGGCTGTATTGGAAGTAATGGAAAAGGAGGAGTTGATGCAAAATGCAAAAAAAATAGGTGATTATTTAATGGTTGAATTGCAGAAAATTAATGGTATCGAAAATGTACGCGGTAAAGGATTGATGATCGGATTTGATGTGCCTGAACATTTAAAAGGGTTAAAGAAAAAATTATTAGACAATTATCATGTATTTACAGGAGAAGCAAAACCCAATATCATACGGTTGCTTCCTTCATTAGCTTTGAATCAGCAACAGGCTGATGAATTTTTAACTGCTTTAAAAAAATCCATTGCTGAATTGCAACTAAACCCATAAGTAATGAATCAGTTTATCTCCGTTAAAGATGTAAGCAGTATCAATGATCTGGTAAATCAGGCAATCCGTTATAAACAAAATGGGTTGATTGATCAAGCTTTGGGAAAGGGTAAAAGAATTGGGTTATTGTTTTTAAATCCAAGTCTTCGCACAAGGTTAAGTACTCAGCTTGCTGCTGCAAACCTTGGAATGGAATCGATTGTATTTAATGTAGATAAAGAAGGATGGGCTTTGGAGTTTGAAGAAGGAGCAATCATGAGTGGCAATACAGTTGAGCATGTAAAAGATGCGGCTCCGATTCTAGGCCAATATTTTGATGTGCTTGCACTGCGTACTTTTCCCTCTTTAAAAAATAGAGAGGATGATTACAGTGAAATGTATATTAATCAGTTTATTAAATATGCTGGTGTTCCAGTAATTAGTTTAGAGAGTGCTACGCTACATCCCTTACAATCATTTACTGATATTATTACTATTCAAGAAGAAATCAATGCATGTACTTCTGATTTTATTGGTAGAAAACCAAAAGTTGTTTTAACATGGGCTCCACATATCAAACCTTTACCTCAATGTGTTGCCAATAGTTTTGCCCAATGGATAAATGCATGGGGAGAAGCCGAATTTGTAATTGCTCATCCAGTTGATTATGAATTATCGGTTGATTTTACCAAAGGCGCAACCATTACTAATAATCAAGATGAGGCCCTAAAAGATGCAGACTTTGTTTATGTAAAAAATTGGAGCACTTATACTGATTATGGTAAAGTGTATGAAAATGATCCAGCATGGATGATGACCAATGATAAGCTAACAGTTACCAATAATGCCAAAATCATGCATTGTTTGCCAGTAAGAAGAAATGTTGAATTGAGTGATGAAATATTGGATGGACCCAATAGTTTGGTTACAAAGCAAGCTGGCAATAGGGTTTGGGCGGCACAAACTGTGCTCAGCAATATTTTAAAAAACCATTTTGAAAAATAAATGGGTAACTTAAGTTCAATAATGGAGCAATTATATATCATAAAAATCGGTGGAAATATTGTTGACGATGAACAACTATTGTTGCAGTTTCTATATGGTTTTGCTCGATTAAATGACCATAAAATATTGGTACATGGTGGCGGAAAAATGGCTACTCGATTGGCCGAAACAATGGGTGTAGAGCAACATTTAATTGATGGGAGAAGAATTACGGATGAAGCAACGCTGCGAATTGTAACCATGGTTTATGCAGGCTTTATCAATAAAAATATTGTAGCTCAGTTGCAGGGTATGTCAGTAAATGCTTTAGGGCTAACTGGTGCTGATGGCAATCTTATAAAAGCACATAAAAGAAAAAAAAGCAATCCTTTAGGTGAATCAATCGATTACGGATTTGTGGGGGATGTAGATCTGGTAAATGAAAGTTTTCTTAATCAATTATTGCAAGGTGGAATCATTCCTATAGTTGCTCCAATTACACATGATGGTGCCGGACAATTACTCAATACCAATGCAGATACTATTGCCCAAACAATTGCTACTTCATTAAGTAAATTGTATTCAACTGTTTTAATCTATTCATTTGAAAAATCGGGGGTTTTATTAAATGTAAATGATGAGGCTTCGGTAATTCATAAAATCGACTCAAGATTTTATAAAGAATTGAAAGAAAAACAATTGATTTATGCAGGAATGATTCCTAAATTAGAAAATGCTTTTGAGGCGATTGGTAATGGCGTTAAAAAGGTGATTATTGGAAAGGCGGAGAATTTACAAAACCTGATCGATGGTGATGCAGGTACAACAATTATCAATGGGTAAAGATGAATTATACGAAATAGCGATTGAATTGTTGAAGCAATTGATTGCAACTCCTTCTTTTAGTAAAGAGGAAGATAAAACAGCAACCATTCTCGAACAATTTTTTATTCAACAATCAATCCCAGCAAAACGATTGATGAATAATATTTGGGCAACTAACGCCTATTTTGATAGCTCAAAACCAAGTATCTTATTAAACTCTCATCATGATACTGTTAGGCCAAATAAGGGTTATACAATAGATCCATTTTTGCCTTCACTTGAAGATGGAAAATTATTTGGATTGGGTAGCAATGATGCTGGAGGTTGTTTGGTATCGTTGATTGCGGCATTTATGCATTTCTATCCTCAAAAAAATCTGCCTTTCAATATTGTTTTTGCTGCAAGTGCAGAAGAAGAAATATCTGGATCCAATGGAATTGAAGCCCTTTTGCCTCATTTGCCCCCCATTGGTTTTGGAATAGTTGGTGAACCAACATTATTGCAAATGGCCGTGGCCGAAAGAGGATTGATGGTATTGGATGCATATTCCATCGGTATTGCAGGGCATGCAGCCAGAAATGAAGGAGAAAATGCTTTGTATAAGGCAATCAAAGATATTCAGTGGATTAGTACCTATCATTTTGATAAAGTAAGCGATTTGCTGGGTGAAGTTAAAATGACGGTTACATCTTTGAACACCGAAAACAAGCAACATAATGTTGTTCCTGCTCATATCCAATTTCTAATCGATGTACGCGTAAATGAATTGTATAGTTTTGATGAAGTGTTGGGTATCATCCAAAAAAATATTCAGTCTACCATCAATCCCAGGAGTACACGTTTGCGTTCAACTTCAATTGCTTTAGATCATCCATTGGTTAAAGCCGGTATTGAATTGGGTTGTACATATTATGGAAGTCCTACAACAAGCGATAAGGCATTGATGCATTTTCCTACATTGAAAATAGGACCTGGGGATAGTGCAAGAAGTCATATGGCAGATGAATTCATATATGTACAAGAAATCAAAGAAGGAATTGAATTATATATTCAGCTTATAAATAGACTTATATGAAATTGTGGAGCAAATCCAATTCAATTACTACCGAATCAGTAGAATTATTTACAGTTGGGAACGACAAAGATTTTGATCAGCTATTGGCTCCATATGATGTACTTGGGTCTATTGCACATGCCAAAATGCTAGCTTCTGTTTCGCTATTAACTCAATCTGAGGCCGATTTGCTAGTGAAGGCCTTGCAAAAAATTTATCAAATAGTTATTACTCCTGGTTTTGTAATACCAGAGGGCGTAGAAGATATACATTCCTATGTAGAACTAATGCTTACCAATGAATTAGGCGAAATAGGTAAAAAAATTCACAGTGCAAGAAGCAGAAATGACCAAGTTTTGGTTGATATTAAATTATATCTCAGGGCAGAAATTCAATCATTGGTAGTGCAGGTAATTCCGTTATTTGAATTGTTGCAAAAGCAAAGCGATCAGTACAAAAATCATTTGTTACCTGGGTATACACATCTACAATTAGCCATGCCATCTTCATTTGGTTTATGGTTTGGGGCCTATGCAGAAAGTTTAGTGGATGATATGGTTCAATTAGAAGCAGTTTTTCAAATTGTAAATAAGAATCCATTGGGGTCAGCAGCTGGCTTTGGTTCTTCATTTCCTATTAATCGCTCTCTTACTACACAGTTGTTAGGATTTGAACATTTGAATTACAATGTGGTGTATGCACAAATGGGTAGGGGTAAAACTGAGAGGATTGTTGCAAATGGTTTGGCCAATATTGCAGATACCTTGGCCAGGTTATCGATGGACATGTGTTTGTATTTGAATCAAAACTTTGATTTTATTTCCTTTCCTTCAACACTTACAACAGGATCGAGCATAATGCCCCATAAAAAAAATCCAGATGTTTTTGAATTGGTTAGATCATACTCTAATCGATTAAAATCATTGCCCAATGAAATTGCCTTAATGACCACCAATTTGCCATCTGGTTATCAAAGAGACTTGCAATTATTAAAAGAACATTTATTTCCAGCATTCACAACTTTGAAAGATTGTATTCAAATGGTGCATTTAATGCTCTCTAACATTGAGATTAAGAAAAACATTATAGAAGATCCTAAATATAAATACCTCTTTAGTGTAGAAGAAGTAAATAAATTGGTTTTGGGCGGTATGGCATTCAGAGATGCATACAAGTTAATTGGCGAACAAATAGAGGCAGGTAATTTTACTTATAGTACCTCAATTAAGCATACACATGAAGGAAGTATGGGCAATTTATGTAATGAAGAAATTGCCAAATTAATGCATCATGTAATTGGTAAATTTAATTTTAACCAGTCTGCAACTGCTTTCAAAGCCCTTTTATCTTAATATTGTAACTCATAATTATATCTCAAATGAAAAAATCAGTTTTTACCATTATTACTTGCTCAATTTCCTTGATGGTTTTTGCACAAACCAAACCCGTAGCAAAACCAGCTGCAAAGCCTGTAGCGAAGCCTTCTGCTCCGGCAATGGTTTTTAAAAATAGCGCAGATAGTGCCAGTTATGCTTTAGGTGTTAGGATTGCTCAAAATCTAAAATCACAGGGATTAAGCCCTTTGAATAGTGCGGCTTTTCAAAAAGGAATGGCAGATGCATTGCAAGCTAAAAAACCTTTGATAGCTGATGAGTTATTGGATAATTGTATTGGAACTTATCAGCAAAAAATAAGTGCTGAAAAATCTTCAGTTGCCAAAAAACAAGGTCAAGCTTTCTTAGTAGCAAATGGTAAACGTAATGGAGTAGTTACACTTGCTTCTGGTTTACAATATGAAATTATCAAAGCTGGCCCAGATACTGCAATAAAACCAACTTTAGCTAGTACGGTTAAATGTCATTATCATGGCACTACCATCAATGGTACTCCATTTGATAGCTCTGTTGATCGTGGAGAACCAATTAGTTTTCCTTTGGGTAATGTGATAGTAGGTTGGCAAGAAGCGCTTCAATTAATGTCTGTTGGCAGTAAATGGAAATTATACATTCCAGCTGATATGGCTTATGGAGATCGTCAACAAGGTGATAAAATCCCTCCAGGTTCTACTTTAATTTTTGAGGTAGAATTATTGGGTGTTGAAAATAAATAAATCATTAACCTTGATTAACTTTTAACTCATCTTGGTTAACTGGAATTTTGAAATTTGCCAGCTATTTTCGTACCTAAATTGGTAATATGAAAATAGCTGGCTTTTTTTTGATGGTAATTATATGCATAGGTAATCTATCTGCACAATCCACGGCATCTGTAACAGGTGTTGTATTTGACACTATAAGTAAGAAAGGATTGGCTTATTCTACCGTTTCAATTGTTCATCAAAAAGATTCTACTCTTGTGAGTTTTACAAGAGCAGATTCGGCCGGAAAATTTAAGCTATCAGCACTTCCCCAAGGCGATTACTTAATTACTTTCTCTTATGTAGGCTATGTTCCTGTTTGGCTTCCAGTTAAACTAACCGTAGCAGAACAGTTAGATCTAGGAAAAGTAGCCCTTACCGATTTATTGAATGCCAATAATGTTACAGTTACTGCAAGAAGACCTCCTGTAACTATCAACAATGATACAATAGATTTTAATACAGAAAATTTTAAAACCCAGCCTAATGCAGTTGTAGAGGATTTACTGAAAAAATTACCAGGTGTTACTGTTGATAAGGATGGAACAGTTAAAGTAAATGGCCAAAAAGTAAATCGGATTTTAGTAAATGGGAAAGAGTTTTTTACCGGTGATCTTAAAATTGCTACTAAGAATTTAGATGCAGATGCAGTTGATAAAGTTCAGGTTTTCGATAAAAAATCTGACAGAGCTGAGTTTACCGGTATGGAAGATGGGCAATCTGAAAAAACCATCAACCTTAAATTGAAAAAAGATCGAGATAATGCAACATTTGGTAGAGTAAGTGCGGGAGGGGGAACCAATAAAAGATTTGATGCTCAAGCAAATCTCAATAATTTCAAAGGAGATAAGCAACTCTCTTTTATCGGAATGGGAAACAATACCAATAAGCAAGGCTTTTCCATTAATGATGTAATGAATTTTACGGGAGACTTGGCACGTGGAATGCGAAACGGAGGCGGAGTAAATATTAGACTTGGCGGAGATGATAATGGAGGCCTACCTGTTTCTGGCATGGGCCCCAACCAGCAAGGGGTTGCTGATACTTATGCAGGAGGATTAAATTACAATAATATTTGGAAGAAAAAAACCGATCTTAATATTAATGGCATGTTCTCCGATGTTAATTTAATTACAGATAGAGACATTAATCGTAAAAATGTATTGCCAGGAAATAATTTTGACTATGTTTCTAAGTCTAGCAATGCAAAGCATAACCAACAACAAAGAGTCAATGCTATTTTAGATCAAAAAATAGACAGTTTTACTTCAGTTCGGTTTACTCCTCAATTAACTTTTCAAAAAAATAATAATAGAACCATTAGTAATTATGTTTCTACGAATGATAAGGGTTTTAAAATAAATGAAGGTTCCTCCAATTCATCCAGTATATCGGATGCAGTTAATTTTAACAGTAATTTATTATTCAGGCATAAATTTAAAAAGAAAGGAAGAACCATATCATCCACAACTAGTTTAGCTTATAATTCTAGTAAGCAGGATGGTAATTTAAAAACAAACAATCGATTTTATATTGCAGGTATTCCTTTGCCTGATTCCATAGTGAATCAAACCAATTTACGAGATGCAACTACCAGAAGTATCGGAACCAATTTAATATATACTGAACCCATTGGTTTAAAATCTTTGTTAGAAGTTAATGGATTTTATAATACCAATAATGGCGAAAGCAAAAGAGATACTTATGATTATAATGGAAGCAGCGGCAAGTTTGACATTAAGAATACTGCTTTAAGCAATGATTTTAGGAGTATCTACAACTATGGAGGCGGAGGTGCAAGTGTTAGAGCTAATTTTAAGAAGTTTAGTTTAACTGCTGGTACAAATCTTCAGTTTTCTGAATTGGAAAGCATCAATAATACCAATGGATTTATAATTAATCAAAAATTCACCGATTTATTGCCATTAATAAATGTACAGTACAAGCGGAAAAATACAAGTTCAATTGGATTTAATTACAACACCTCTACTTCACAACCATCAACTTTTCAATTACAGCCAGTAGCGGATATTAGCGACCCACTAAACACCTATATTGGTAATCCTAATTTAAAACGCAGTTATAGTCATAATTTATCGGTCAATATGTCTTCCATAGACATCTTTACTCAAAATAATCTTTTTGCATTTATCTCTTATAATCAAGTAAATGATGCTATTGTTACATCTGATGTAATCAAACAAAATGGAGCAAGGGTTTCTACACCTGTTAATGCAAATGGAAACTTCTTTTTAGCAGGTAATCTAAGCGCTGGGTTTCCAGTTAAAAAAATAAAATCTAGAGTAGATATAGGTTTGAGTGCAAATGTTTCTAGAAATATGAGTTTTGTAAATGGAGACCCCAATGCTATTGATAATTACAGTATTACACCAAATTTTGGCTACCAATTTATACTTGATACTAGTTTTGATATCTCTTTATCGGCCAGAATCAATTTTAATACAGCAAAATACTCTTTACAACCTCAGTTGAATAATCAATTTTTACAGCAAGTTTATGGAATTGATATAACCAATTATTTTCTTGGAGGATTTGTATTAAACAATAATTTAGATGTAACCATTAATTCAGGAAGATCAGACGGGTTCAATGCAACAGTACCATTGTGGAATGTTTCTTTGGCAAAAAGTTTCTTAAAATATAAAAGGGGGGAATTTAAAATATCTGTATTTGATTTACTCAATCAAAATCAAGGAATCAATAGAACCGCTAATCAAAACTTTATTCAAGACACTAGATACAATGTGTTACAACGCTATTTCATGTTGAGTTTTAGTTATCGCTTAAACCGTTCAGCAGCTGGTAATAGCGGAGCAAGGGTAATGATTAGAGCCTTTTAAAAAAAAGAACCGCATTTAACGCAGTTCTTTTTTAACTTATTTAAGGATGATTTAGACGATTCAATTAGTTATTCCCCCTTCTCATTTGCATCATTCCTGGCATTTGTTGTTGCATCATATCCATTTGTAATTTTTGAAATTCTTGACGTCCAATTGGTTTGCCTTTTGTTGGTTCTTTTAATTCTTTTTTATTGAGTGATGCTTTTACTTCTGTTGCTTTAAAAACAGTTGTTCCATTATCTACATCTATTTCTAAAATCAATCCAGGTAATAAGCCATAGTTTTCAGGACCTGCAGGCGTAACAATATCATTGGTATACCAGGCTACTATCTCTATTTCTTTTGGGGTTGGTGCTGGCGCATTAGATTTTACAGTATCCCCCGAATTAGGTCCACCAATACTCATAGTTCTCATCATCATTCTTGGGGCTGTTGTTTTTCTAGTAGCTTTATAACAGGTATAACCCAATATTTTCTTGGTTTCTTCTGTTAGTTTCCAAGGCTGTGGCTTTAATGTATCTACAATTAAAAAATTTTTGCCAGCTAATTCGGTCGATTGTAGCCCTTTCTGTTGTGCAAAATTTTTATACAAATCACCACCATCTGCTCCTCCACTCACTCTAACCGTTACACCTCCACCTCCTCCACCAGCAAAAGGGTCAGGCGCCTCTACTTCGGGAATTAAACGGTAAACAGATATACTATCACTAAACAACAACATATGATTGCTTGTTCTGAACTCGGGAATGAATGCTTTCATTTGTTCATTGGGTAAGTTTTTGTACATATTCTGTTTTCTTTCATAAAGAATTGTTCCTTCTTTTTGCTGGGCGCAAAGAGAGCTAATAGCCACTAAGGCCAATGAAGTAAACCAAATTTTCATTTTCTTTAATTTTTAGACTACAAATTTAGAGGAAGAAATATTAAGGAACCTTACTCAAAGGTTAATTAAGGTTAATGAAACCAAGTAGCAACCTTACTAGCTTTATATTTGTTGCGAATCATGCAATGTCAGAGATCATGAAAAAACTATTTATTTCGAGGCTAGTGATGATTAGCGCAATCTGTATGATTGTGGTATTTCAGCTATATTGGATAAATCGGTTGTTTAGCGAAGAAAAGGAAAGGCTACAAAAACAGACCGATGTGCTTTTCAAAGAATTGGTATACAAATTACAATTAAACAGATTTAAAGCCGATACATTAATATATAATACTGGAAAGGGAAATAATCTATTTGCTCTTGAAGCGGTGAACTCTTTTTTAAAGGATAGAGATAGTATAAAAGGAAAAGCAGCTGGTCAACCAAAATTAGAGAAACTAATTATGAAGATGGCAAAAGATACAATGATTAAATCTTTAACCTTTACAAGCAGAATGCCGAATGATACCAAAAGTATTAAACTCCTTTTTGATACTAGTATTGAGCAAAAGTTTAATGAAAATGGAGTACGTTTTGCAATTAATCGTATTTTTTCTAACCAGTCTAAATTAGATTCTTCTAATAATTCAATGATAGAAAAAATAGCTCCAAATTATGGGCAGTCAATACTTGTATTTAAGTCGAATCCAAAAATCGAAACCTTTAATCAAATCGATAGTCAAACTATAAAAGCAGAAAATACTGCTAAGATTAGTTTTAAAAGAAATTTCACGAGTATTCTTACAAGTAGTAAACCAATTGCCGATTCATTGTCTTTAAAAGAGTTAGACTCCGCCTTTCAAACAGATTTAAAGAAAGCTGGTATTTTATTGTCTTATCAAATAAAAAAGGGTCTTTCTGATTCTATTCACTTAAAGGATACAGTGTCTAACAAAGCATTTAAAACCAGTATTGCTACTGTTGGATTCATTAGTCCAAAATGGTACCAAATTGAATTTGAGTCTCCTTCTAATTTTTTGTATAAAAAGATTTCTCCTCAAGTATTATTTTCTTTACTCTTGATTGTTTTTACTACAATTGCTTTTGTTTTTCTATACAGAAATCTATTAACTCAGCAAAAATTAGCCGCATTTAAAATTGATTTTATTAGCAATATGACTCATGAACTAAAAACGCCTATTGCTACTGTAAACGTTGCTATAGAAGCATTACAAAACTTTAATGTATTAGAAGATTCAAAAAGGACTAAGGAGTATTTGCACATATCATCAGCAGAATTACAAAGGCTTAGTTTGTTGGTAGATAAAGTACTTAAACTCTCTATGTTTGAGTCTGATAGAATAGTATTGGAAAAAGAGTGGTTTAATTTTGGTCAATTGATTGCAGAAACAATACACTCCATGCAACCGCTTTTTGATAAGCAAAATGCAAAAATACAATTTACAAATAACGAAGGACCAATCTCTATTTTTGCAGATAAATTGCATATATCCAGCGTTATTTATAATTTATTAGACAACGCTTTAAAATATAGTGGATCAAATGCGATAATTGATATCGTATTGTCAACTCCTCTAAACAATATCATTGAATTAAAAATTAAGGATAATGGAATAGGTATTGAAACTACTTTTCAGAAAAAGATCTTCGAAAAGTTTTTTAGAGTTCCAACAGGCGATACGCACAATGTTAAAGGATATGGATTGGGCCTGAGTTATGTAAGTCATATTGTTAAACAACATCAAGGGGATATTGAAGTTGAAAGTATTTTAGGGAAAGGGAGTACTTTTACTGTTAGACTTTCTACTCATCCTGCAAAACAGTTTGATATTTAAGTAGACAGAAATTCTAAATCATTATTTATACTATAAATTATGGCTATAAAAATTTTATATGTAGAGGACGAAATCTTTTTAGGAAAAATTGTTTTTGAAACACTTATTTCCAGAGGATTTCATGTACATATGGAATCAGATGGCAATCAGGTATTAGATGCTTACGAAAAATTTGTGCCTGATATTTGTGTGCTGGATATAATGCTTCCTAATAAAAATGGTTTTGAATTGGCCTCAGAAATTCGAAAGAAAAATCAAAAAATTCCAATCATCTTCTTAACTGCAAAAACTCAAACAGATGATGTGGTGAAAGGATTTAAATTAGGGGCTAATGATTATATCAGAAAGCCTTTCAGTATGGAGGAGTTGATTGTAAGAATTGAAAGTATTTTAAAACTACCTGCAGTTGATTTTTCTTCTCGTAAAGATGCTATTCTTAATATAGGCAAGTTTCTCTTTGATCCTAATAATCAATCGTTGACTATTAGTAATGAATCACTTAAGCTTTCATTTCGAGAAACAGAATTGCTGCAGTATTTATCTCTAAGTAATCATACTATAATTCAGCGTAAGGATTTAATGAACCATATCTGGGGTAATGATTCCTTTTTTAATAGCAGAAACCTAGACGTATATATTACCAAATTACGCGGGTATCTAAAAGATGATCCTTCTATTCAAATTATTACTATAAAAGGGGTTGGTTATCGTTTTGTAATAGGGTAGAAGCATTATCTACCTTATCTTTGCAGTTCTAATGAAATTGCATTATGAACGAAAAATTTGTTGCCAGAATCGGCCAGGAACTAGCGGAAATAGAAAAAGCAGGACTTTTTAAAAAGGAGCGCATTATTACTTCAGAACAGGGTCCGGAAATAACAGTAAACGGAAAGCAAGTGCTTAATTTCTGCGCCAATAATTATTTAGGGCTCTCTTCTCACCCAGCAGTAATTGAAGCAGCGCACAAAGCCATTGATACACACGGATATGGAATGAGTAGTGTACGGTTTATTTGTGGCACTCAAGACATTCACAAAGAATTAGAACAAAAATTAGCTGATTTTCTTGGTACAGAAGATACCATTTTATATGCAGCTGCATTTGATGCCAATGGAGGTGTTTTTGAACCATTATTTGGAGAAGAAGATGCTATTATTTCGGACGCTTTAAACCATGCTTCCATCATTGATGGAGTGCGTTTGTGCAAGGCCCAGCGTTTTCGTTATGAACACAATAATATGGCCGACCTAGAAGCCAAATTAAAAGAAACTACCAATTGCAGAAGTAGGATTATTGTTACAGATGGTTCATTTAGTATGGATGGAACCATTGCTCAATTGGATCGAATTTGTGATTTGGCGGATCAATACGATGCCATTGTTATGATAGATGAATGTCATTCTTCTGGCTTTTTAGGTAAAACAGGAAGAGGTACCCATGAATACAGAGGTGTTATGGGAAGAATTGATATTATTACGGGTACTTTGGGTAAAGCCTTGGGTGGAGCAAGTGGTGGTTTTACTTCTGGTAGAAAAGAAATTATTGAAATGTTGCGTCAAAGAAGTAGGCCATACCTTTTTTCCAATACAGTTGCTCCAAGTATCGTTGGGGCCTCAATAGCAGTATTGGATATGCTTACATCAGCAACAACATTAAGAGATCGTTTAGAATACAATACCAATTATTTTCGAACAAAAATGACCGAAGCTGGTTTTGATATTAAACCTGGAGATCATCCCATTGTTCCCATCATGTTATATGATGCTGTAATTGCGCAGAATTTTGCAGCAAAATTATTGGAAGAAGGTGTTTATGTAATTGGATTCTTCTTTCCTGTGGTTGCAAAAGGTTTGGCTAGAATAAGGGTTCAACTAAGTGCGGCACATGAACAAGCGCATTTAGATAAAGCCATTGCAGCATTTACTAAAGTTGGGAAAGAATTGGGAGTTGTTAGTTAAGAAAGAAGAAAGAAGAAAGAAGAAAGAAGAAAGAAGAAAGAAGAAAGAAGAATTAAGGGTTTGACTTTATAAAATAGACAAAAGCATGAAAAATAAAAATTTACTTGGTTTTAAATTAAATAGTACACTCGTTATTTGTGCTGTAATCCTAATAAGCGCTTGCTCCCCCAATAATGTAAAAGAAGATGCATCTATCAAAAAAATATTTGATGACCATCAAGTAAACGGATCTTTTGGTATTTATGATAATGGAACTGGTATTTTTACCATCCATAATTTAAAGCGTTATAAGGATTCTGCTTTTTTGCCTGCCTCTACCTTTAAAATTGTCAATTCTTTAATTGGTATAGAAACTGGCAGGATTGTTAATGAGAAAATGGTGATTAAGTGGGATGGAGTAGTGAGAAAATTCTCTGAATGGAACAAAGACTTAACAATGGAAGAAGCTTTTAAAGCATCTGCTGTTCCTTATTATCAAGAAGTTGCAAGGAGAATCGGGAAAGATACCATGCAGCAATGGTTGGATAGTTTAAAATATGGCAATCATGCAATTGGCAATAGGGTTGATAGTTTTTGGTTAAACAATACATTAAAAATTACTGCTGATGAACAATTGGGCTTGGTTAAAAAACTGTATTTCGGGAAATTGCCATTTCAAAAAAGAACCCAAGATGTTGTTAAGCGAGTAATGCTAGAACAGTCTAATGCCAATTATGAATTGAGTTATAAAACTGGCTGGGGATTTTTACCAAATGGCCGTTCATTGGGTTGGATGGTAGGTTGGATTGTAGAAAACAAACACCCTTATTTTTTTGTATTAAATATTGAAGGTGCTCCAGATTTAAATATGATTGAAGTACGTGCAGAAATGCTTACTCAAATATTAAAACAACAAGGATTCCTCGAAGGAAAACGATAATAATTATATAGCCAATGCAAGTTTATTGTAACTCATTAACTCAATATAGCCGTCTCAAAACAAGGGAAGTTAAAATCGGTAACTTACTATTAGGCAATGGCAATCCGATAAGGGTTCAAACAATGACTACTACAGACACCATGGATACCATGGCTACCGTAGAGCAAACCATACGATGTATTGAAGCAGGAGCTGAATTGGTTAGAATTACAGCCCCTTCTAAAAAAGAAGCGGAGAATTTACAAAATATCAAAAATGAATTACGCAAAAGAGGCTATACAACTCCATTGGTTGCAGATATACATTTCACGCCCAACGCAGCAGAAATTGCTGCACGTATTGTAGAAAAAGTAAGGGTGAACCCAGGCAACTATGTTGACAAAAAAAAGTTTGAGCAGATTGATTATACTGATGCCGAATATGTAGAAGAGATCGAACGTATTCGCGAAAGATTTACACCTCTAGTGCTTATTTGTAAAGAATATGGAACCGCTATGCGAATAGGCACCAATCATGGTTCTTTAAGTGATCGAATTATGAGCCGTTATGGGGATACTGCTATTGGAATGGTTGAAAGCGCCATGGAATTCTTAAGAATTGCTCGATCATTGGATTACCACAATATTGTGTTGAGTATGAAATCGAGTAATCCGCAAGTAATGGTGCAGGCTTATCGATTATTGATTCAGCAAATGGAATCTGAGTTTAAAGAATGTTATCCATTGCATTTAGGCGTTACAGAAGCTGGTGATGGAGAAGATGGAAGAGTTAAGAGTGCGGCTGGTATCGGTACATTGTTAGAAGACGGTATTGGCGATACCATTAGAGTAAGTTTAACTGAAGATCCGGAATTAGAAATTACTGTATGTAAAGATTTGGTAAAACGGTATCAGTTTGAAAAATCCGATAATGATATCAATTACACCAATGGATTGGTGCCTGTAATTGATCAATTGAGTTATGATCCGTTTAATTATGCAAGAAGAGCAAGCTTTGCTGTAGATAATATAGGCGGCAAGCAGGTTCCTGTTGTAATTGCCGACTTTAGTAAAGTTGAAAAAATAATGCCAACACATCTAGAAGCTATTGGATATACCTATAATCCATCAACGGATAAATGGAATATTGGAGATGCTGCAGCCGATTATTTATTTACTGGAAGTCGAATTTTAGATTTTGCATTACCAGGCACATTAAAAGTAATTGTATATCCTGCAACATGGGCCATTTGTGCAGATCAAAAAAAATACCTTCCAATATTTGATTCAGCAGGGTTTGCTTCTGAAGAAAGTAAAAGTGCAGATATCAATTTTGTAATGTTCGATTGCTTTTCGGATGATAATGCCATCAATGATTATACTCATTTAGAAGCTATAGCAAATGACCCTACAGTGGTTCTGTGTTTGAGCAGTATCAATCGTAATGCAATGCCTTCTATTAGAAGAATGTTTGTTGAGTTAAATACAAAAGGAATAAAGAATCCCGCAATTATTATTACTAATAGTCACTGGCAAACTGCTGATGAGCATTTAATTCATTACTCTACAGAATCTGGCGCCTTATTGCTTGATGGTTTTGGGGATGGCATTTGTTTGGGGATGTATTCGAAAAGCTATCAACAACAAGCTTCAGCGGATAATAATGATACCAGTGGTAGAAATTATAGTATCAATAGTTCAGTAGAACAATTTATCAATTCTTCGGCATTCAGCATTTTGCAGGCAACAAGAACAAGAATTTCTAAAACTGAATACATTAGTTGCCCTAGTTGCGGAAGAACCTTATTTGAATTACAAGAAACTACTGCAAAAATCAGAAGTGTTACCAATCATTTAAAAGGGCTTAAAATTGCCATTATGGGTTGTATTGTGAATGGTCCGGGTGAAATGGCGGATGCCGATTTTGGTTATGTAGGAAGTGGTGTTGGCAAAATCACCTTATACAAAGGAAAAGAAATTATGAAGCGCAATATCGATAGTGAAATTGCTGTTGATGAATTAATCAACTTACTCAAAGAGCACAATGCTTGGATAGAGCCAGCTTAATCGTTTTTACTTTTAATTGTAAAAATTCATGCAAACAGATTTTTTAGTAATTGGTTCTGGGATAGCAGGATTGACTTTTGCGTTAAAAACAGCTAAGCAATTCCCCAATAAATCAATTACCATTATTACCAAAACCCAGGCGGATGAAACCAATACAAAATATGCTCAAGGTGGTATAGCTGGAGTTTGGGATGAAGCTAAAGACAGTTTTGATAAACATATAGAAGACACATTAATTGCTGGAGATGGGCTTTGTAATAAGGATATTGTAGAAATAGTTGTAACAGAAGGCCCAGAACGCATTAAAGAAATTATTGAATATGGAGCAGAATTTGATAGAAATGAAGCAGGGGCTTATAGTTTAGGAAAAGAAGGCGGACATAGTGAAAATAGAATTTTGCATCACAAAGATGTTACAGGCAAAGAAATGGAAAGAGCCTTACTGTCGCAATTAAATGCCTTGCCAAATATTCAATTACTCAATC
>JBILRH010000114.1:0-5760 GCA_044372715.1 Sediminibacterium sp.
GTGGTAAAACCTGGACAAAGGTAAATTTAGGAATGGCTTGCAATAAAATCAGAATTTACAAAGATGCCAATAGAAAAGTGTATGGGTATGCAATTGGTGTGGATGTGATGAAGGGTGAATTTTAAAAGGTTAAATTATTCTAAAATTAATTAAATGAAAAAATCATTTTTAACACTCGCATTACTTTGTGCAACAATAACAACAATAGTTGCGCAAGAGATTGCGCCATCAAAAAATATATATGGTGCTTCTGTTCAACTCAATTATGAGTTGTAACATTTTGTAATAATAATATACTTACATTAAATATATCATTAATTTAAAAACTGAAATTATGGATTTAGTAATCAAAAATCTCAATAAGCAATACAGCAATGGTGTTCATGCCATGAACGATTTGACGCTTACAATCAACAAAGGTATGTTTGGTTTGCTAGGACCTAATGGTGCTGGTAAATCATCTTTGATGCGCACTCTTGCTACTCTTCAACATGCAGATAGTGGCTCGGTGATGCTAGGCGAAATAGATGTGTTAAAAGACCAAGAATCGGTAAGGAAATTGTTAGGCTATTTACCGCAGGAGTTTGGTGTTTATCCTAGAACATCGGCGGTTGATTTACTCGAACATTTAGCTTTACTTAAGGGTTTTAGCAATGGCAGCGAGCGAAAAGAAATGGTCAATCAATTGTTAAACAAAGTAAACTTATTTGAACATCGCAAAAAAGCTGTGAGCAGTTATAGTGGCGGAATGCGTCAACGATTTGGCATTGCGCAATGTCTAATTGGTAACCCGAAATTGGTGATTGTGGATGAACCAACAGCCGGATTAGATCCAGGTGAACGCAATCGTTTCTATAATATTTTAAGTGAAATTGGTGAAAATATCATTGTGATTTTATCGACTCATATTGTGCAAGATGTAAGAGAATTGTGCACACAAATGGCAATCATGGATAAAGGTAAAGTGTTGTTTAGTGGCAATACCGATGATGCTCTGCACCAAATAAAAGGAAAAGTTTGGGAACGAAAAGTGGGTAAAGATGAATTACTCGATTTTCAAACTAACTACAAAATTATCTCCAGCAAATTGGTAGGAGGAAAACCATTAATTCATGCATTTTCAGAAAATGAGTTAGGTAATGGATTTTCAAAAGCCGAAGAAAATTTGGAAGATGTATTTTTTGCAAAACTGAATGAATTAGTTTAATCACAAATCGACAAATTTATGTGGAAATTTATAAAACAAGAATGGAGATATTGGCTCAGTTCGCCAATGACTTGGATATTTTTATTCATTAATACTATGTTGGTGATGGGCGCTGTATCATCTGATAGTATCAACATTGGCGGCGGCGTGGGCAGCGTTCACAAAAATGCACCGTTTGTAATTCAGAACTATTATGGCGCAATGTCGCTCATTTGTTTGTTAATGACAACTGCATTTATGAATGCTTCGGCCAACAGAGATTTCTCGAGTGGCATGTATCAATTTGTTTTTTCATCGCCCATCAAAAAAAGGGATTATTATTTCGGGAAATTTATTGGTGCTGCAAGCATAGCTGTATTACCGCTTTTGGGCGTTTCTATTGGTGTATTGATTGGGCCATTGATGCCATGGGCAGAACCCAATCGCTATGGTGATATTATCTGGAGTGGTCATTTGCAAGGTATCATCACTTTTGGAATTCCAAATACAATAATTTCAGCAGTGCTATTGTATGCGTTGGCGATTGTTTTTCGAAGCAATATTGTATCATTTATTGGTGCGATGCTGATTTTGGTGTTGTATGCAGTTTCGGCAGGCTTTACAAGCGATATTGAAAAAGAATGGTTGGCAAATATTCTCGACCCATTTGGCTTTCGTCCGATACAAATCATTTCTAAATACATGACAGTAGATGAAAAAAATGCTAATGGAGTTCCGTTGGTTGGGGATTTGTTGTTTAACCGATTGATTTGGTTAGCAATAAGTTTTTTGATTTTAATTGGCACCTACTTTAAATTTTCTTTCAGCGCAAAAAATGAAACAGCTAAAAAACAAAAAACTACAAAAACAGAAGTTGAAGCAATATCTATTTCTACTACTAATTTTACTGCTAACTCGCCTAATAAATTTTCATTTTCTGCATTGTGGTTTTTAATCAAATTTGAAACAAAAGCAATCATTAAAAACCCTACGTTCATCATCATTGTCATTTTTGGCTTAATTAATTTAGTGGCATCGTTAACAAGCTTTTCTGGAGGTTATGGTGCAAAACAATATCCTGTTACCTATAATGTGATTGATATCATTCGTGGAGCATTTTATTTATTCCTTATTGCCATCATTACCTTCTACACGGGTGTGTTGGTATGGAAGGAACGTGATGCCAAAATTAATGAAATACAAGACGCTACGCCTATACAAACTTCGCTGCTTTTTGTTTCAAAATTAGTTGCAATGATTTTTTCTATTGCCTTGATTTTGACTTGTACCATTTTGATTGGCATAATTGCTCAAACATGTTTTAGCTATCATCGTTATGAATTAGATGTGTACTTCAAATCCTTGTTGGTGATGGATTTGCTGTCTTTTTCTTATCTAGTGGTTATCGCTTTGTTTTTCCACTATCTCATCAACAATCGTTACATCGCTTACTTTGCTTTTGTTGCTTTTATGATTTTGAATGCATTTATTTGGGGTGTCCTTAAAATCAACTCTAACCTAATAAAATTTGGAAGCACACCAAGTGTTACTTATTCCGACATGAATGGTTTTGGTCCATTTGTTCCTTCTACTATTTGGTTCAATATTTATTGGATTATTTTTTGCATATTAAGTAGCTTTATTATTTTTTCATTTTACATCCGAGGAAAAGAAACTGGTTTTAGACATCGATTTGCGAACGCAAAATCTTTGTTGAACAAAAACAAAAAAACCATGGCATTATGTGCTTTTGTGTTTGTGTTGTGTTGCAGTTTTATGTATTACAATACCAAAGTTTTAAACAAATACGATTCGGATATAGAGCAAGAAAACAAACAAGTTGCTTATGAACAAGCATACAAAAAATATGAACATTTAGTTCAACCACGTTACTATAAATTCAATTATAACATTGACTTAATGCCTTACGAACGCAGCATGAAAGCCAATGTTGAGGCTTGGGCAAGAAATAATTCCAATCAACCAATTTCTGAATTACATTTTACAATGCCTCAAATACCGGATTCTGTAAAGATCTCGATTGATGGTAGTAAACTAAAACTGAATGATACCAGATTAAATTATCGCATTTATACTTTATCAAAACCTTTGCAACCCAAAGATTCTATCTTGATTAGATTCGACATCAGTCATATCACCAAAGGATTTGAGAACGAAGTTTCTTTTACGCAACTTACTCAAAACGGAACATTTTTTAACAATGGCGACATTATACCCACATTTGGATATGAAAATCGTTTCGAAATAAACGATAAAAACAAACGCATCAAACTTAAGCTACCTCCGCGTTTGCGAATGCCTAAATTAAACGAACAAGATTTAACGGCAAGAGCAAATACTTACATTAGTAATGATGCTGATTGGGTGGAAGTGAACACTACTATTAGTACCGCTAAAGACCAAATTGCAATAGCCCCGGGTAGTTTAATTAAGTCTTGGGAAGCCAATGGTAAGAAATATTTCAATTATCACCTTGACCAAAAATCATTGGACTTCTATTCGTTTATATCAGCAAAATTTGAAGTAAAAAGAAAGCGTTATAATGGACTTGATTTGGAGGTTTATTACATCAAAGAGCATGAATACAATGTGCCCAACATGCTCAATAGTTTGCAAAAATCAATTGATTATTATACCCACAATTTTGGAAAATATTACCACAAACAATGCAGAATTATTGAGTTTCCACGCTATGCAAGTTTTGCGCAAGCATTCCCTGGCACCATGCCTTACAGCGAAGGAATTGGTTTTATCATTGATGAAAGAAACGTAACAAAAGATGATATTGACAACGTGTTTTACGTGGTAGCCCACGAAATGGCTCATCAATATTGGGCACATCAAATTTGTGGTGCCGATATGCAAGGCAGCGAAATGATGAGCGAAGGATTTGCACAATATTCTGCGTTGATGGTCATGGAAAAAGAATACGGCAAAGATAAAATGAAGAAGTTTTTGAAGTATGAAATGGATGGCTATTTAAGAGGAAGAAGCAGTGAGTACGAAGCTGAAAGACCTTTAATCAAAACAGAATCGCAACAGTATATTCATTATCAAAAAGCAAGTGTAGTAATGTATTACTTAAAGGAAATGATTGGCGAGAAAAAGGTAAATGAAGCCTTAAAATCGTTGATAGATTCCTTTGCCTACAAGCAACCTCCCTATCCGACTTCATTAGCGGCAGTCAGTGCTTTCAGAAAAGTAACACCTGATAGTTTGCAATATCTGATTGATGATTTGTTCGAAAATATCACCATTTTCTCCAACCGAACAATGGAAGCAAAGTATAAAATGGTCGGTAAAGAATTTGAAATTACCATGACCACTTCATCTGAAAAGTTTAGAGCTGATTCTTTGGGTAATGAAAAAAATAGGGTTTTGAATGATTATATTGATGTGGGCATTTTCGCAGAACCAACCAATAAAATGAACTTGGGTAAGGTTTTAGTTTATCAACGCATAAGGATAAATAAAAAAGCAAATACATTTACATTTAGAACAAAAGAAAAGCCGTATCAAGTAGGTATTGATCCATACAACTATTTAATTGATCGAATTCCAGATGATAATGTTAAAAAGTTGGAGGAATTGTAAAATATTTAAAAATCAAAATCACTAACACCGAAATAGGGACACTTACCGATTCATAATTTTAAATTAAAATTTAACGCAAACAAAAAATCAATAATCTTCAAAATCAATCAATGAAAAAATCATTTTTAACACTCGCGTTACTTTGTTGTACAATAACAACAATAGTTGCGCAAGACATTACACCATCAAAAAATAAGTTTGGAGCTATTTTATCTACTAATATTTTTGGTTTCAATGATGACTTTAATAAAGTTGATGTAGGAGGCGGTTTTTATTTTAGCAGAAAAATATCCAAAAAGATGGATGGTTCAAGTCGTAATTATGGAGGTTTGGCATTAATGCCTGGCCAAAGCGGAGAATTTACAACTGGAAATCTTGCCATCTTTATTGGCCCAATGTTTGACATTGGAAAGAAGTCTAATTTAATTTCTGGTTTAGCGCAAAACTACTTATTTAGCTCTAACCTTAAGACCACAACAGGTAACACAGACTTAAGTAATGAAGTAACAAATTTTACTTCTTTGTTCTTTGACTTTAGACACCATTTTGGAAATAAATTTAGTTTAGGCACTAGATATGAATGGGGGATAAATTCGATTTTCAAAAATTCCGATAGAAAAGTGTCTACTATCTCATTCAATATGTTTCTTCCTTTGAGAGGGAAAAGAAATCAAGGAAAGGACAAATAATCAAACCCAACCTAAGTTAAATTATCAATGTATAATTCAATAAATTTTATGAGACAACTTTTAATTATTCACTTTTTATTCATTTTATTGCCAATTGCTGCAATGTCACAGGAAACAAAAGTCAAGTTAACTGAGAAAGTTTCCATCACCTTCCCAGAAAAACCTGATGTTCGAAATATGCAGGATATAGCTTCTGTTTATTCGTTGAGATTAGCCGACAGCACTGCTAATTTTAATGTTGTAGTTCAAAACTTAGGGAAAAATGGACTA
>JBILRH010000115.1:0-5741 GCA_044372715.1 Sediminibacterium sp.
ATCATTTAAACCTGCCATAAAACTCAATAAAGTAATAAACATGGTTATACTAAAAGTTACACCAATAGCAGCAACCAAGGTTTGTTTCCATCTGGCAACTAAGAGTGATTGAGCAATGGAGATAATCAAGTTTTGGCTCATTGAGCTGTTTTTTTTATTGCATCCCTTGTAGTAATTCCTTTAATTATTTCTACTTTTTCGTAGTCCATCAATCCGGTAACTACTTTTCGTTTTTCATCATTGGATAATAACACAAATTCATTGTCGATTAAATAGTTTCTAGGTATGGTTATTGTTTTCTCTTTTACTTTAATGATAATATTGGCTTCTGTAGTTAAATTGGGGTAAAGTGCGGGAGGGGGGATGGTAAAATTTGCATCAATGGTAAATGATTTTGATTGGCTATTCATTGCAGGATTTATTTTTTCTAATACTGCTTCAAAAACCTGGTCTTTATAGCTGTCCATATTTAATACAATCTTTTGCCCTTTTTTTATCCTAGCAATATCATATTCATCAACTTGAAGTTCTATATAAAATCCTTCGGCATCTCCAACTAAGGCAATAGGGTTTTGCATATTCACCATCTCTCCAGGCTTTTTTAACAGGGTATAAACTTTGCCATCAAACTCACTTTTAACGGTATAATCACCCTTAGTGGCATTGGTTATTGCCAAAAGTTTTTCAGATTGTTTTGCTTGTAAGTTGAGTTGCTTTTCAATTTGTTTGTACTTAAGCATACTTGCATTGTATGCATTTTTTGAACTGGTATATGCTAGTTCTCGCATATCTAATTCATTTTTTGTTCCAATGCCCAATGCCCAAAGATTTCTTTGTTTTTCTACCAATGAAGCATCATTGTTCATTTTGGCCTTTGCGGTTTCTATATCAATTTTTACTTCATTTAACTTGTCGGAATTTGCAGCCATTGTGCTAAATTCTGCTACTATACGTGCGTTTTCTGTATTAAGCACTGCATTAAGATCGGAGAGTTGGTAAATAGGGTCACCTTTTTTTACAATTTCACCTTCAGTAACAAAAACCTTTTTAACAATTCCGTTTGCTGAAGCAAATACTTGGTATTGATTCTTACTTTTAATAATGCCCGATGCATAAACGGATTCGGTTATACTTTCTTCTGTAGGGTAGATGGTTGTTTCTTTATTTTTGCAAGCAACCAATAAACTTGCTGCAAACAAGTATAGGATAAACTGCTTCATAGCAATATTTATAGTAACCCTATGAAGTTACAAATAAACTTCCATGATTACTATTTAATAGTATAGTTGAATTAACCTCCCATTTCTTTGAGTGCTTTGACAAATACATCTAATTCTTTGGTTGTGGTATAAACATTTGGTGTAATTCTACAACCATGTACATTGGCGCCATCAATGGCAACCGTATATATTTTATATTGTTTTAAGAGCTTTTCGGCCATTGCTGCTGGCTTGACTCCTTCGATTCCAACATTGGCTATTGCGCAGGCACGTTCTGCCGATAAAGGGGTATTTAATTTGATTTTACCAAAGTTTCTAACTTGGTTAGTCCAATATTGTTGAAGGTATCTTAATCTGGCTTCTTTTTTTGATGGCCCAAGTTGGGTATAAAAATCAATTGAATTCTCAATAGCTAGTAATGTGTGTACAGGATTAGTGCCAAAATGATTCAATCTTTTAATGGTTTCAATATTTTCTCCTTCTGCTATTAAGGGCCAAATCTTTTTGATATGCTTCTTGTTAACATATAAAATACCAACGCCTAAAGGAACTGCCAACCATTTATGTAAACTTGCTCCATAATAATCGCAATGCAAATCAGGTAGGTTAAATTCTATTTGTGCAATTGCATGAGCGCCATCAACCATTACTTCAACTCCCTTGCTATGCGCCATATCGCATATTTTTCGAACAGGAAGTATTTGCCCATTGATATTAATCATATGGGAGATCATCAATAATTTAGTTTTGGGCGAAATGGCATTTGCATATAACTGAACAATTTCTTCGTCTGTTTGAGGATGCAATGGTACAGAAACGATTTTGTTAATGATGCCATGCCTTTTGCTAACTTGTTTGAACATTTCAAGCATTGCGCCATAATCTTGTTCTGCCATCACTGCTTCATCGCCAGCTTCCCATGGATAACCACTGATAATCATATCCAATGATTCAGTTGTATTCCTCGTTAATATAAATTCTTCCGATGTACAACCAACTAATGCAGCAACTTTTTCAGTAACTCTTTTTTTATCTTCAAACTGAACGGTGCGCATGTAATAGGATCCTTGGTAATTAACCGCTTGAATATGTTCTATGTATTTGTCCAAAATAGGTTTGGGCAAAATATTATAATAGCCATTTTCTAAATTGATGTAATCGGGTTTTAATTGGTAGTAGGCTCTTATTCCTTGCCAGAATGTTTCGTCAGCTGCAAGTTCAATGGGGTTGGCTTGCATAAAAGGCTGTATCCATTCTTCTAAATTACCTTTGAATATTGGACTTCCAATACCTGCTAAAGTAATACTCTTAATGAAACTACGTTTGTCCATAGTAATAAAATATGGTAACAATTTAGCTTAAATATATTTAATTACATAATTGCCAATGGTTAAAAATATTTTACCCGTTTTTAAACCTTCCGCTTTCATCTTTTTGCGATCGATATCAGTATCTTTTCCCATGAAGTTTAATGGAATTTTTATCTTTTCAATTTCAAAACTTACTTCCACCAATGAGGGCAATGCTTTGCTATTATTTTCATAATTCATTACCAGATTATACGTGCCATCTTTTTTTGTACTTATTTCTGTTTCAGCTATCCGATTATTAGGAACATCTATCAAAATCAATGCAATAGAAAAGTCTGCTTTATTATCTGTTGGAATAATGTTTATTGCTTTGTATTTTTTCCCCTTTCTAATTTCTTCTCCTCTTGGTACAGTAATATAGGAATACGCTAAAAGGCTATTCAATGAAAAATCTAGTCCTCTTTTAGGTAGCATTAGAAAATCGGAAGAGGCAAATTTTACTGGTTTTCCTTTGGTGTAATTCATGGTAGCATGCTTAGAAGGCATATTGATAAAACCAATATCTACCGATAATTTCAAATTGGCAGAAAACTGTTGAATGGAGTCCATTCTTTGTTTTACTTTGAGTAATGCTGGGTCTGTATTTTGTGCAAATAAGGTTGCGCAATAAATGCAGATGAATAGCATCAAGAGTGGCTTCATTATCCAATGTCTTTTTTGTGAAATATATAAATTCCAATTCCCGTCAATAAAAGGGTATAGCCTATTAACAAACTGGCATTTAAATAAATAGTATTCCATTCGATGGTATAATTAAAAAAAATCTGCCAAGTGTCATTTAGTTTTGCAAAAAACAATCTATTAAACAAGTTGTTGCCAAAATCTATCTTTAATAAGAGGTTAGAAAAGATGAGGAAGAATGCCGAAATAATCCAGGTTTTAGTTGCTTCTTTAAAAATAACCGCAATGGTAAGGCTTGCCACTGAAAAGAAAACCATGGATAAGGCACCTGCAATAAAAGCATATTGAAGTCTTAGAAAAGCGTCTTCGGCTGAGAAAAAATTTAATGTATTGAGGTAAACAATTAGATCGCCTTTCCCAAATAAACTATACGATAATAGGAAAGAGGTAAACGCTAAAAAAATTACTACCAAAATAGTAAAGCCAATAGCAACTAAGTATTTACTTGTTATGAATTTCCATTTACTAACGGGTTGAAGCATTGTGGTTTGAATGGTTCTGTCTTTGTATTCTGTTGTTAAAGTGCCAGATACAATAATCATCAAAATCAATGGAAGATGAAACCACAGTGTATTTAATATTAGATAAACCAATAAATTGCCATTGAGTAAACTTCCTTCAAAATAAAATGATTTTTTAAGGTTTTCTAGTAAAATATCCAATATATTTTTTCCTTGAAAATAAGCACTGATAAGAATAACGGCCTCAATTAAAAAAAGTGAAGCCAATGCATAATAGGTTTTGCCCTGTCTAAATAATTTATATATTTCTGCTTTTATTAATGATTGCATTATTCGTTGATTTCAAATAATTTTTCCATACTTAGTTCGGGCGTAAAAGAAGTGATGTAAATTTTTTCTTGGTGTAATTGATGAATCAGTTCAGGTACTTTTTCGGCAGTGATACTTACATGTGCACATTGACCCTTTACAATTACATCATATTGCTTAAGCGAATGAGCATTTTCTATATTATTGGCACAAATGGAATACGTAGTGGTGTTTTTACTAATCAATTCTTGTGCTGGCCCTTTATTCACAATTCTGCCTTCCTTAATAACATACAAGGTATTGCAAATTTTACTCAGCTCCTCAATGATATGTGAAGAAAGGATGATGGCTAGTTGATTGTTTTCGGCCAAGTCTACAATTAACTTTCTGAGTGCTGCAACGCCAAGTGGATCTAGTCCAGAAAAAGGTTCGTCTAACACCAAACATGCAGGGTTATTTAATAATGCAATAGCAATGCCCAATCTTTGTTTCATACCTAAAGAAAAATTCCTAACTGGATCTTTTCTATCTAAAGGCAGGCCTACGTCAGATAAGCATTTTTGTAATGCAGCTTTTGATACATCAACTCCTTGAATGCTTCCAAAAATGCGTAAATTTTCATAAGCGTTTAAGTAGTCGTATAAAGCTGGCCCTTCAATAATGCCGCCAATCTTTTTATTGCTTCTGGTATTGATTGATACTTTTCCGGTATCGGGTGTAACTAAGCCAAACAGAATTTTAAATAGGGTAGTCTTGCCTGCGCCATTGGCTCCTAATAAACCTGCAATCTCACCTGCAGCACAATCAATACTCACCTGATTTAGCACTCTTCTATTTCCATATGATTTGCTTAAATCATGCCCTTCAATGATCATGCTTTTAATTCTAGTTGAAGTTGGGAATAATCAAATTTAGGCTGGTAATGTTTTTCTAAGAAAGTACGCGACCAAAATTTCTTTTTAATTAAAAATAATGGCTCTTTTATCATAAAGTAAGGCACATAATGGTACCATTTAACGCCCATTTGTGCATAATAGGTTTTCACTTCTTTTTCTATTCCTAGTTCCTCAGCAGCTACTTCTGCGGCCATTCTCTGGCATTTAGATCCAATATAGGTATTGGCAATTTTTTTATTAAATCCATGTATAAAAAACTGGTCTTTTGCTCTTTTGTAATTTTGAAATCTAGACCATCCATCTGCCATCACTAAGAATATATGAATAAAGGAAAACATAAAACTCCAAATCCAAAATAATATCCATGGTAATGAATACTCATTGTATGCGTTCACTAATTTGCCCCAATAAAAACAAGCTTCTAGAATAAAAAGTATCAGGGAATAATATAAAAGCCGCCCTACCCGTATATAGGAATTTAAGTGGCTGGTTTGTTTTATATAAATTATGTTCAAATTATAGTTATTCTAATGTTTGTAAGGTACAGATTTCCATTAATTTGAACAATATCATTATGAAGCAGTAATGATATTTGATAGCCGTTCGCTTCGCGAACGGATGCTCATTCGCTTCGCTCATTCGTTCCTTTCGTATTGGGCTTACCCAAAGCCCCCTGTTCGCTTCGCGAACGGATGCTCATTCGCTTCGCTCATTCGTTCCTCTCGTATTGGGCTTACCCAAAGCCCCTGTTCGCTTCGCGAACGGGCTTATCACTCCGCGATAGGATGCTCATTCGCTTCGCTC
>JBILRH010000116.1:0-5718 GCA_044372715.1 Sediminibacterium sp.
AAAACGGTCAACTTTCTCCATTTTTGTACCTTTGTCAAAATTCAAGGGTAGGATGGTTTATTTAACTAGGCAGGAACATTTTAATGCAGCGCATAAATTGTATAATCCAAATTGGACAAAAGAGCGTAATGAAGCTGTTTTTGGCGTTTGTGCCAATGCAAACTGGCATGGCCATAATTATGATTTATTTGTAACTATTAAGGGTATACCTGATGCTGACACTGGTTTTCTCTTTGATGTAAAAGTGCTTAGTAAAATTATTAAGCTGCATGTTATTGATCAATTAGACCATAAAAACCTGAATATGGATGTGCCGTTTATGAAAGATAAAATGTGCAGTACAGAAAACTTAGCTATGGCAATATGGCAACAAATTCATCCTCATCTGCCAGCCTCCGTTTCGCTTCATTGCGTAAAACTCTATGAAACTGCTCGTATTTATGTAGAATATTTTGGTGATTAGTGCCATTTTCTTCCATTCAACAACTGTTTTTAGCTATTTTGTTTAATTAATTTGCACAACTGTTAAACAAATTACTGGTTGCTGTGTTATTATTGGGTATTATTTAAAAGAAGTGCTTCCTTAAAGCTGGCACAGATTTGGATAATAATACTCAATATTCATGTTCTGTTGTTAATTTTACGGCTCTTATAGGTTTGGCCACTTGATCAGCACACTTCTGAAACAGTGCCAAATAACAACTGAATCCATTGAAATTGAAGTTACCATGCTTAAATAAACAAACATGTAAGTGTACATGTTAAGAGAAAAAGAATGAATAATCATAAAGTTACTGTTTTTCGTAAAGAGCACTTTAATGCCGCTCACCGTTTGCACAACCCCTCTTGGACAGCTGAGCGAAACAAAGCAGTATTTGGATTGTGCAACAATGAAAATTACCACGGCCATAATTACGAATTAATTGTTCAGGTAACTGGAGAAATTGATAAAGAAACTGGTTATGTAATAGATATGAAAATATTGAGCGATTTAATCAAAGAAGAAATATTGAATAAGTTCGATCATAAAAATTTGAACTTAGATACACAAGAATTTCAATTGCTCATTCCATCTGCTGAAAATATAGCCGTGGTTTGTTATGAATTGTTAAGAAAAAAATTAGATCAACATTTAGACTTAAAAATCAGATTATATGAAACAGAGCGAAATTTTGTCGAATATCCGTCTTAAAGGAGATAAAATCGAATTTACGGAAGAGATGATTGAAGACATGGGAGATAGCCATATCAGTACATCTATAGATACGCCTATGGTTGAAACTGCTTTTGATAAAACGGATGAAGAGAAAATGGCGCTTATACAAGAGCATTTTAAAGCAATTATGGAAACAATGGGCTTAGACCTCTCCGACGATAGTTTGAAAGGAACGCCAAAACGTGTTGCAAAAATGTTTATTAAAGAAATATTCAGTGGCTTGAATCCAGCCAATAAACCATCTATTGCACTCTTCGATAATAAATACAAGTACAATGAAATGTTGGTAGAAAAAAACATTTCATTCTACAGCAATTGCGAACATCATTTTGTACCAATTATTGGAAAAGCACATCTTGCTTATATTAGCAATGGTAAGGTTATCGGATTGAGTAAGTTGAATCGTTTGGTAGAGTATTTTGCTAAAAGACCCCAGGTTCAGGAGCGTTTAACTGTTCAGATAGCAAAGGAGTTGCAAACTGCACTTGGAACCGAAGATGTTGCCATTGTAATTGATGCAAAACATTTATGTGTTGCAAGCAGAGGTGTAGAAGATGATACTTCTTCTACTATCACGGCTTTTTATGGAGGCAAATTTAAAGAGGAGAAAAGAAAAGAAGAATTTTTAAGGTATTTAGAATTAAAAACTGAATTCTAAAATATATTTAAAAACACTTATTTTGCCGCATAAATTATTTGATTATGATGCATGCGTTTGTTTTTCCAGGACAAGGTGCTCAGTTCTCCGGAATGGGAAAATCTCTATACGATTCTAATTCATTGGTTAAAGAACTATTTGAACAAGCCAATGAAATATTGGGTTTTAGGATTAGTGATACTATGTTTTCAGGATCTGATGAAGCATTGAAACAAACCAATATTACCCAACCAGCCATTTTCTTACATTCTATTGCAGCTTATAGAACCATTGTAAATGCTAAGCCAGCAATGGTTGCAGGGCATTCCTTGGGTGAGTTTTCTGCATTAGTGGCCAATGGTGTTTTAAGTTTTGAAGATGCACTTAAATTGGTAAGTATTAGGGCAAAAGCAATGCAAAAAGCATGTGAATTAAACCCTTCAACAATGGCTGCTGTGTTGAATTTAGCAGATGATAAAGTAGCTGAAATTTGTATGGCTGTTCAAAATGAAACAGGCGAACTTGTAGTACCTGCAAATTACAATTGCCCGGGGCAGTTGGTAATTAGCGGTTCGATAAAAGGCATTGAAATTGCATGTGTAAAAATGAAAGAAGCTGGTGCTAAACGAGCGTTGGTTTTGCCTGTTGGAGGAGCATTTCACTCTCCATTGATGTCTCCAGCAAAAGAAGAATTAGCTGCTGCAATTCAATCAACCAATTTTAATACACCAACATGTGCAGTTTATCAAAATGTAGTTGCAACAGCAGTAACAGATCCAGCTGCAATAAAAAATAATTTAATAGAACAGTTAACTGGTCCTGTGAAATGGACACAATCTGTTCAACAAATGGTAGCAGATGGGGCAACTCATTTCACAGAATGTGGTCCAGGAAAAGTATTGCAAGGGTTAATCGGTAAAATTGCCGCAAGCAATGTTTCTGTTGACGGATTTAATTGATACTACAATTGATCCATTCTCCATCAAAGCTGGCATTGAATTTCTTATAAAATTCGATAGCGGGTTTATTCCAATCAAGTACCTGCCATACGATACCCTTTAGGTTTCTTTCCTTGGCTTCAACTATTAAACGTTCAAAAAGTTGTTTGCCGATATGTCTTCCGCGCATTTTTTCTGTTACCAATAGATCTTCTAGGTACATGCGCTGACCTTTCCAGGTACTATATCGAATATAATAAAGCGCAAATCCTTGGATAATTGATTGACTTTCTGTTGAATCTTTTTCTTCAGCTACAAATGCCCACCAAACTGGGTTTTGGCCAAATCCACTTTCAATAAAATGGTCTAAACTTACAGTTACTTCTTCAGGCGCTTTTTCATACACAGCTAATTCTTGAATTAGTTCAAGAATTCTAGAACAATCTTTTTTTTCTGCTCTTCTAATGGTAATCATTGGAAAGATTTTTTAATTCAACCTAAAGACTATGAACAACTTTCATAGATCAGCTTAAGGCCTGCTTGAAATCATTGATAATATCTTCAATATTCTCAATTCCTACACTTAAACGAATGAGGCCATCTGTAATGCCAGATTGTATTCTTTCTTCTCTAGGAATTCCCATATGACTCATGCTAGCTGGATGAGATAATAATGTATCGGGTGTGCCAAATGAAATGGCTTTAACGCAGATTTTTAATCGGTTAATAAATTGCCGACCTGCTTCAATTCCACCTTTTAATTCAAAACTCATCAATGCTCCTGCATGCCTCATTTGTTTCATTGCAATGGAATAATCAGGGTGAGAGGGCAAGCCACTATAATTTACTTTTTCTACAGCTGGATGTTGTTCTAAAAAAACAGCAAGGTCCATTGCATTATGACAATGACGTTCCATTCTTAACTCTAAGGTTTTCATTCCTTGAGTAAGCAAAAAGGCATCAAAAGGATTGGTATTTCCCCCTAATAAAACATGCCATTTCCAAATTGGTCCATTCATTTTATCTAGATCTTTTCCTAGCAAAACGCCACCAATTGCTGTACCATGTCCGTTTAAAAACTTGGTAGTAGAATGCATTACAAAGTCTGCTCCAAACGCAAAAGGTTGTTGTAAATAAGGGGTTGCAGCAGTATTATCAACTGATACAAGTACATTGTATTTTTTTGCAATAGTGCAAACCATTTCTATATCAATACAGCGCAATGTAGGATTGGAAGGCGTTTCAATATGAATCAGTTTGATGCTTGTATTATTCTTTAAACTGCTTTCTATTGTTGTGGCATCTACTAAATCAATCATAATGGTATTGATTCCTGTACCCGCTAATACTTTTAACAATAATTCATGTGTGCCCCCATACAATGCATGATGAGTTAGAATGGTATCACCTGATTGTAAATTGCCTAAAAATAAAGTAGTGAGTGCAGCTTGACCACTTGAATGCAATAAGGCTTTTAATTGCAATGGTTGATTTTGTTCGTCTATTATGCCGAAAGATTCCAATGCAGCAATTGTTTCTGCTGCTGTTGTAAAACTTGGGTTACCCCATCTACTATAAAGTTTTGATTTGTCTTTACCTGCAAAACGCTCGCTACCTTCCTCTGCGGTATCAAAAGTAAAAGTAGAGCTTGCATATATGGGAGTGAGGTGTGCATGATCTGCATTGTTATGGCCTGATGCATGTATTGCTGCAGTCCCCATTCCAGAAAATTGTATTTTATTAGTCATAACGCTTAATTCATCTTTGATCTTTCGTAATTCTAATAAGCCCATTTTACCAAAGTAGCACCCCATGTAAATCCTCCGCCAAAAGCAGCTAATACTAGATTGTCTCCTTTTTTTAGTTTGCTTTCCCAATCCCATAAACACAATGGAAGTGTTGCTGCTGTTGTGTTTCCGTATTTCTGAATGTTAATCATTACTTTTTCTTTAGACAATCCCATTCTATTAGCTGTTGCATCAATGATTCTTAAATTGGCTTGATGCGGCACTAACCATGCAATGTCTTCACCTGTTAGTTGATTTCGTTCTAATAACTCGGCGCTAACATCAGCCATTCCTTTTACTGCAAATTTAAATACGGCCTGCCCCTCTTGATATGCAAAATGTTCCTTGGCCAAAACTGTTTCTACAGTTGCTGGCTTAACAGAACCTCCTGCTTTCATGTGTAGGTATTCTCTTCCACTGCCATCACTTCTAAGAATACTGTCTTTTACTCCATTTTCATCAGTTGAAGGTTCTAATAATAAAGCACCTGCACCATCACCAAATATAATGCAAGTTGCACGATCGGTATAATCTATGATTGCGCTCATTTTATCAACTCCAACTACAATTACTTTTTTATAACGTCCACTCTCAATATACATAGAGCCCGTTGTTAGAGCAAATAAAAATCCACTACATGCAGCACTCATATCATATCCCCATGCATTGGTTGCACCAATTTTATCTGCAATTATATTGGCTGTTGCAGGAAAGACCATATCAGGTGTAACTGTAGCACAAATGATACAATCAATCTCTTTTGCATCCATATTTTTTTTCCTCAAGATTTCTTGAATTGCCGGAACTGCCATATCACTGCTTCCTTTTCCAGGTTCTTTCAAAATTCTTCTTTCTTCAATTCCAGTTCTAGATCTAATCCATTCATCATTTGTATCTACCATTTTCTCCAAATCGAAATTGGTAAGCTTGGTTTCAGGAACATATCCTCCCACTGCAGTAATTGCTGCTGTAATTTTCTCCATTTTTCTTCTAATTAGTTGGTATTATTAGGCTTTTTATTATTATATAAAACCCTAAAGATACAGCTAATTGCATTCTTTTTACTAATTTAGTGGTCATTTATGATAGCATTTGTTAGAGGTCATTTTGCAGTTAAAACACCCGCTCGTATAGTGGTTG
>JBILRH010000117.1:0-5615 GCA_044372715.1 Sediminibacterium sp.
AACTCATCCATTTCCATTTGGTAACTGCATCAGGAAGTGTAAAGCTAAAGCGGTATTTGCCCGTGCTGTCTGCATACAATTGCGGAAAGAAAAAAGCTGTTTCGTTGAAGTTTTTTCTGATTTGAACCGGGGTACTATTATTTGAATTATTTATTATCCTACCATCAACTATTCTGTTACCTGTGATTGGATCAGTATAATCTACTTGAGTATAAACTTTGTCGTAATCTTCTTCACGAACGGTATTGGAGCCCCTGATTCTTATCTCCATCGCTTTCCCAGGGATTACTGTTTCATTAAGGGAGCCAGAAAATGATCTTCTTTGTGGCATAAAATTTTCAGTCCAAAATTCAAAATAAGAATTATTTGATCGCCATAAATCTTCACCTGAACTAGCTAATGAATATTTGCTATAAGATGCTTGATCAACCAATCTTTTTTCCTGTTCATATTCAGATGAAAAACCTATTCTAAATAGGGAACTTGCAAAATCGCTTGCCCAAGTAATGGTATTCCATAAATTGGGATTATTCCATTGATGCTTTTTTAAATCATCCAGGCTTGCATCATACATGCCAGTAAGTAATTCTGCTATTTTTGATTCACCATCCGATCCAGTAATAGAAATATTCCATTCTTCTTTTTTACCTGGCTCATTTATTTTTCTATAAGTGCCATAATCAATTTTTAATTGTTTATTGGTCCAAGGAACTTCTACTCTGTATTGTTTCGTATAAAATCTTCCTTTAAATACAAATGCATCGTTGATAAGGATATTTCCCCTGTCTTTTTCTGATGGGATGATCATCATTTCTTCAATGCCTCCCTTTTTTAAATAGCTATAATTTCCAATTGTTTCATTGGTTTTATTCATTTTTCGAATTAAATAAATAGTTGAAATACTTGAACCAGTAATAAATCTCGCTGTATCATTTGGTTTTGCAATAATGGCATTGCTATTTAAAAAATGGAAGTCTTTCAATCCCATATTTACTTTAGTGTTATCATATACTTGTACAAATTGCTCTGCACTTGAAACAACACCAAATGAATCTCTAGTACTGGCTACTATTTTATAAAGGCCAGATTCAATCATTCCATCAGGTATGGTAATATTGGCTGGAGCAGTTTTTTTTATCAGTGAATCTTTTAAAGCTATTTTCTTCAATGGCCAGTTCTGTTGATCTGATTCATTATCGTATTCGTCATCTGGAAAAGATTGGTGGTATTCTTTTTCCGTTAGTATAAATTGATCAGGTCTTTGCCAAAGCCTTTGCCGATGTAAAAATGATGGGGTTTCAACCTTGTATAAGGCAATGTTAATATTAGACTTGGTGGCTTGATTGATTGCATTGAATGTGTTTGCTCCAATCGAATGAAGCATTATTTTATCCACTTTTGGCGGAGCCTGAATGCGAACCTGTAATGGAGTATTGCTGGCAAAAATGGTTGTTTGATTGCTATGTGTTTCTCCATTTAAATCGGTAACAGTAACTTCTACTGTGTAATAGGATGTTGATCTTTCCTTTAAATCTTGTTTTAATAAAGCTTTAAATGGAATAATGAATTTCCCCTTCTCATTACTGGTAGTTTCTCCATTGATCAATTCAGCATTGACTTTATTATTGGAGGGATATGGTTTTCTACCTGAGGGTTGTACAGTATAATTAACCTGATTGATGGAGTATTTTATTTTTGTGTTGTTCAAAGGGTTGCCAGCAAATGCCATGGCATTTCCGATAACGAAAACGGAATCATCAAATCGGTACAACCGATTTTGTTGATCGAATGATATGCTGAATCTAGGACGTTTGTATTCCTCAACGGAGAAAGAACTACTCGAATAATTAAATGTACTGGCTTCAATCCAAAAATTTCCAGTCAAGGAATTTGCAGGGAGTGTAAATTTTCCGCTAATGGAACCAAATTCATTAAAGTTCAATTGAAGCGAATCAATTCTTTTTCGGTTAGCATCTTTTAAATAGATGCTTACTGGGTTTGAATTGGTGTATAATTTACTACTGTTCAGCGTCTTTCCCCTGGTAATGCCAATGGCTTTAAATTGCACAATCTGTCCTGGACGATACAATGAACGGTCCGTGAAAAAATACAATTGCTTATTTTGTTGCTCCACAATTTCATCATTAGCAGCTTCAATGACAGGATTGATGTCTTCTGCATAGGTGAGGTATTCACTTTCCGAACTAAATAAATAGTCTTTCCCTTTTTTAATTTCAAAACAAAAAGCAGGTTGTTTATTTTTCGGATTTTTTACAACGAATAATCCATTTTCATCTGCAATCGTATTGCCATACTCAATCAATCCTTGGTTTTCTTTGTTAAACACTTTAACTGAAGCTCCGGCAATTGGTTTGCCTGTTTCCAACTCACGTACAAAAAATTTACTACCATCTCTAAAATAGGTAAGGTTCGAAACACTAAAAAAATTGGCAGATAAATGATCTGTACTGGTATCAAACTGTTTGCCTGAACTTAATAAGAGTAGATAACTCCCTGTTGATAATGCATTGATTTTTAATTCTACCGCATGTTGCTGATGGTCGGATGATGCAGGCAAGCCATTGTTGAAGTTTTCTACAGGTATTAAAAGCGAGATGGCATGCCAATATGATTTAGAAAATTGTAGTCGATCAGTTAAAAATTTCGGGTCAATTTTAATGATTCTACCATAGACCGAATCGGTATTCCGGTAATTGATCAATACCCTAAATGGTTTTTTGGGTTGATTGATTTTTTCTATTTTGGCAAATAATTGACGTTGATTAATTTCATTATACAGATTATATAAGCCATTTAACTCCCATGCTTTTGTGCCATATATCTTTTTAGCGGCTTCTAAGTTTACAAGAGCATATTCATAACTATACCGATTGGTGGTATCGCCGTAGAGGTTGTATGACCTAGCTTTATCCATAGAATATTTGACCAATAAATAATAGGCTCGAATAGAATTGGGTGTTGAAGCATAATTATTGATCAGTTCTTTCAAAGTTTTTTCATACAACCATTCTTTATTGGTCATTTGACCAATTTGGTAAATCCATTCAATTCGTTCTAAATTGGTTTGTACAAAAATGCTAGGATCATTGTCTTGTTGATGGATTAATAATAAGTTTTGAAACAATTGTACAGCAAGCCAGTTTTTATTTACACCTGAAGGGCCAGGAAAATGCGCAGATAAAAATGGTGCTATTGTTTCTAGTAAATTGGAATTAGACCATTCGTCGTTATTATTGAAGTCGGGTGGACCAAAATCATTTCCTTTATAATAGTTTAAAGCTTCGTTGGCTAGTAGATCATATAAACTGTATTTTTCAATAGTGCCATTTCCTCCTAATACCAATGCTTGATAGGTATTCAAAGCTGTATTTATTAATAATTGTTGCTTGGATATTGATTTGTTGAAATAGTATTGAATCAAACCATGTAATTGAATGGCAGAGAAGCTTTTTACATCATTGGAATCAATCGGGCTAATCGATTTTTTACTATAAACTTCATAGCGGTATTGGTTATTGTACCTCAAATATTGTTTCGCTAAAATGGCAGATAAAACTGCTTCTTGAATTGGGTCAGTATTTTGTTGTAAATATTTTTTAATACCATTAATCGATTGATTGACATTGAAGTCCGTAATTCTTTCTTCTATACTTAAACGATACAATAAACATTTGATGGATTGATCCTGTAAATTGGCTTTTGAGGTTAAATCATATAAATGATTCATTTTTTCCAATGCCGATTTAGGAAGATTCTTCTTCAAAAGCAAGCTATCAATCTCTGCCCATTCTTTTGCAAATGGAATCGTTTTTGATTGTGCCAAAATACCAAAACTGAATACCATTAAAAAGCTCGCTAATAAAATTCTCCAGAACATGACAACTATTTAGATTAAGGTAAACATTTTTTGTAGGATGCAAATCAACTCATCATTTCACAAAAAATCCCGAAGTGATGAACTTCGGGATCAGTATTAACATTTGGTTAAACTTATTTTTTTAATGCAGCAGCCATGGTTTTGCCAATATCAGCCGGGCTTGCAACTACTTCAATACCACATTCAGCCATGATTTTCATTTTTGCTTCTGCAGTATCTTCAGCTCCACCAACAATAGCGCCTGCATGACCCATTCTGCGTCCGGGAGGTGCTGTTTGACCTGCAATAAATCCTACAACAGGTTTTGTTTTATTGTCTTTGATCCATCTTGCAGCTTCGGCTTCCATACCTCCACCAATTTCACCAATCATGATGATGCCTTCTGTTTCAGGATCGTTCATTAATAATTCTACTGCTTCTTTGGTTGGGGTTCCAATGATTGGATCTCCACCAATTCCAATAGCTGTACTGATACCTAAACCGGCTTTTACCACTTGATCAGCGGCTTCATAAGTAAGTGTTCCGGATTTTGAAACAATACCAATTTTACCTGGTTTGAAAATAAAGCCAGGCATGATGCCCACTTTAGCTTCTCCAGCAGTAATTACTCCAGGACAGTTTGGCCCGATTAATCGAGTTGAAGAGCCCAATAAATAATTTTTCACTGTTACCATATCCTGCACAGGAATACCTTCAGTAATACATACTACCAAAGCAATACCAGCATCAGTAGCTTCCATTATTGCATCTGCAGCAAATGCTGGCGGTACAAAAATGATACTCACGTCGGCCCCAGTTTTAGCAACTGCATCGGCAACAGTATTAAATACAGGCTTATCTAAATGAGTAGTGCCACCTTTATTAGGCGTAACTCCACCCACTACATTGGTTCCATATTCAATCATCTGGGTTGCATGGAATGTACCCTCAGTTCCGGTAAAGCCCTGAACAATTATTTTAGAATGCTTATTAACTAATACTGACATAGCCTATCGTTTGAACGTTTTTTTGATTTCGGGGCAAAAATAGGTGAAAAAAGCAAATTGTAACATTTTCCCTTTTATTCCTCTAGACTTAATAAATGAGTAATGATTTAGCAAAATCGATTCAGACAAAATGCCACAGTAATTCTCTGGCATTTGTTTTGTAATATTTGCATAAATCAAACGACAAACATTTAACTTACATCAAATTTTACAATTTTATGAGCACAAAAAACATTACCCTGATTGTTATCGCTGGTCTAATTCTTTTACTAGGTGGATGCGGCTGCAATGGTTATAATGGATTGGTTACACAAGACGAAACAGTTAGTAAAGCATGGAACAATGTTCAGAGCGATTATCAACGCCGAGCAGATTTAATTCCTAACTTGGTAAACACTGTAAAAGGAGAAGCCAATTTTGAACAATCTACATTGGAGAATGTGGTAAAAGCAAGAGCAAGCGCTACTCAAATAAAAGTAGATGCCAAAGACCTAACTCCAGAAAAATTACAAGAATTTCAGGCATCTCAAGGTCAATTGTCTCAAGCTTTGGGCAGATTGTTAATGGTTACTGAAAACTATCCAAATCTTAGAGCCAATGAAGCTTTCCGCGGATTGCAGGCCCAATTGGAAGGAACAGAAAATCGAATTAAAGTTTCTAGAAACGATTTCAATGCTGCTGTTGCAGATTACAATATCAAAGCAAGATCTTTCCCAATGAATATTTTAGCT
>JBILRH010000118.1:0-5568 GCA_044372715.1 Sediminibacterium sp.
CAATTGCTTCATTGGCAACAGCCCCTTGATTAAGGTTGATTAAATAATCGTTGGGAGTACTATCAAAAATGGTAGACTGTTTGGCATTTCGTCTATAATTATTGATAAAAATATTGCGCATAATGGTGTACAACCATGCTTTAATATTGGTACCGGCATTGTATTTATCCTTATTAGACAAAGCCCTGAAAAGGGTTTCTTGGTAAAGATCTTTGGCAGTTTCGTTGTCACGTGTTAGTGTAACAGCAAAGGGCTTTAAAAATTCGGCATTGTTGAGCAACATTTGATTGAAATCGATGGTTGACATAACACTTTGTTTAATAAATGATATGTCAAATCTAAACAGAATTAAATCATCGCGCAAATAAATTTGTTTAATTTTTACAATTAAACAGTTAAACAAAACTAAAGTGCTGATATATAATCGATTACATCAGATAAAGATTTCTTTAATGATGCGTTCGGGGGTACTCGTTTCTTGTAAAACTGAGTTATTGCTCCAGAAACAACTAGGGGTAAGTCTGGCATTCTATTGTGCGCGCCAATCAAGAATTTCTCAAAATTAAAATTATTGGCAACTGAAGTAAGGTGGGTATATAGGAAATCTGGTTTCTTAGAATTGGCAACATATTCTATATCTTTTAGTGGAACATTAGCTCCCACATAAATCACTTTTGTGCCCCTACTTTTCAACAAGAAATAAGTAAATAAAATACCTAATTCATGGTGCTCTCCTTCTGGTAGAAATAACAATACCGTCTTATTATTCAATGTATTCGGGTTAGTAGTTTCTATCCCAACAATTATTTTTTGACGGATAATATTGGTAACCAAATGTTCTTGCCCGGGGTTGATATGATTGGTTATCCAAAGAATTCCAATTCTTTCTAGAAATGGAAAAATAATTTGAACAATGGCTTTTTCTATCCCCTTAGACATGATGAAATTATCTAAAAGGGCTTCAAAACCCTCTATGTCCATATCAACCATCGATTTGATCATATCATTTACCAAACGCTCATGTTGCGCCTGAACCTGAGACAAGGCAAGAATTTTTTCTTGTACCTCTTCTGCCGACAACTTATCTATATGAGAAATCTTAAATCCATACTTATTTAATAGCGCTATATTTAAAACCTTCTTTAGTTCGGTATTGGAGTAATAGCGAATATTGGTATCAGTTCTCTGGGGATTTAAGAACGAATAACGCTGTTCCCAAATACGTATAGTATGGGCTTTGATCCCAGATAAATTCTCTAAATCTTTGATGGTAAATGCGTTCATAAAAAAAGTTGTCCAATATTGAACAACTTTAGCTACTTAAAGTTTAACAAAACTGAAATTAATTCAGTTTTAGCCTTCGGAGATACTCCCCATATCCGCTTTTTTGATACCTATCGGCCAAAATCAGTAATTGATCTCGATCGATAAAACCCATTCTGTATGCAACTTCTTCTATACAACCCACTTTTTGGCTTTGACGCTTTTCAATAACCCGCACAAATTCACAGGCATCGGCAAAAGAATCAAAAGTACCTGTATCTAACCAAGCGGTTCCTCGATTCATAATGCCCACTTGCAGTTTTCCGCTTTCTAGGTAAAACCTGTTTACATCGGTAATTTCATATTCGCCTCTTGGAGAAGGCTTGGTATTTTTTGCAATTTCAACAACAGAATTATCGTAAAAGTATAAACCAGGAACAGCATAGTTCGATTTTGGCTGTTTTGGTTTTTCTTCTATAGAAATTGCTTTTCTGTTTGCATCAAATTCTACCACACCATAGCGCTCAGGGTCGTTTACTTCGTATGCAAAAACAGCGGCACCATTTACATCGTTAAAGGATTGAACCAATTTACTAAAGCCAGCTCCGTAAAAAATATTATCGCCTAAAATCAAACATACTTTATCGTTGCCAATAAATTTTTCGCCAATTACAAAAGCTTGAGCAAGTCCATTGGGTTCTTGCTGCACCTCATAAGAAAAACTACAACCAATGTCTTTTCCATCTCCCAACAATCTTTGGAATTGTGCCGAATCATCTGGTGTTGTAATGAATAAAATTTCTTTGATACCCGCCAACATCAATATCGATAATGGATAGTAGATCATGGGCTTATCATATACCGGCATTAATTGTTTACTAATGCCTTTGGTGATTGGATACAATCTTGTACCAGATCCACCAGCTAGAATAATTCCCTTCATAATATTATTTTGTTAGAATGAATAAAGTTAAACGTTAAAAACTAATAGACGGCATCATGTCTTTTAATCTTGGTAAGATCAGGTCTTTATCCGACATGATGAATTCGCTGGAATCTAATTTCCAGTTGATACCAATATCGGGATCATTAAATATAATACCAGCTTCCGAAGCCTTGTTATAATAATTATCGCATTTATAAAAAAAAGTAGCTTCTTCACTTAATACCAGAAATCCATGCGCAAAACCACGTGGTACAAAAACCTGCGTTCTGCTGGTTTCAGATAATTCTACTGCATAGTGCTGGCCAAATGTATGGGAATCTTTGCGCAGATCCACAGCGATATCTAATACAGTTCCTTTTAACACACGAACCAATTTTGCTTGTGCAAATTCACCTTGTTGAAAATGCAGACCTCTCAATACACCACGTTGAGAATTAGATTGATTGTCTTGCACAAAATTGATATCCAAACCTGTTTTTTCTGAAAAAGTTTTGCGATTAAAACTCTCAAAAAAATAACCCCGAGTATCACCAAAAAAACTATCATGAATAATAAAACAACCTTCCAATGGAGTGAATTCAATTTGCATATTATCGATTGTTGTACATAGATTGATAATAGTTCTGGTAATTTCCAGATGTTACGTTTTCTAACCAACTACTGTTTTCTAAAAACCAATCAATGGTTTCACTCAAGCCTTGTTCAAAAGTTACCGATGGTTTCCAACCCAATTCTTTGTTGATCTTTGTAGCATCAATAGCATAGCGGCGATCGTGGCCGGGTCTGTCTTTAATATAAGTGATCAATTGTTCGCTGGTACCTTTTGCATTGCCCAATTTTTCGTCCATTTGCGTGCAAAGTAATTTTACCAGATCAATATTTTTCCATTCGTTGAATCCTCCGATATTATAGGTTTCTCCGTCTTTCCCTTGATGAAAAACCAAATCAATGGCCAATGCATGGTCTTTTACATAAAGCCAGTCGCGGGTATATAAACCATCTCCATAAACAGGCAATGGTTTTTTCTGAATGATATTATGGATGAAAAGTGGAATTAATTTTTCTGGAAAATGATAAGGACCATAATTGTTAGAACAGTTGGATACCACTGTTTGCATATGATAGGTTTCGCGGTAAGCTCTTACAAAATGATCGGAACTTGCTTTACTTGCACTATACGGTGAATTAGGATCGTAAGGTGTTGTTTCTGTAAACAAACCTGTTTCTCCCAAACTTCCATACACTTCATCGGTAGAGATATGGTAAAAACGATGCGCACTCAAATTAGCTGCCCATTTGGTTTTGGAAACATTCAATAAATTGACTGTGCCTATAACATTGGTATACACAAAATCTAATGGAGATACAATGGATCTATCTACATGCGATTCTGCAGCCAAATGAATTACATCTGTAACATTGTATTCATCAAATACTTTCTCAAGATCTTTTACATCGAGAATATTTGCTTTTACAAATTTGTAATTGGGCTTTGTATCGATGTCTTTAAGATTTTCTAAATTTCCTGCATAGGTTAAAGCGTCTAAATTGATGATGGTATAATCAGGATATTTATTTACAAAGAGTCGAACAACATGTGAACCAATAAAACCCGCACCTCCAGTTATAATTATATTTTTACTCATTGTTTTTTAATATGGTGTTAAATTTAATCTTCTATTAATTAACCTGCTCAGTTTTTAACATATTTAAGCTTCCCAATCTTGATCTTTAATGGATTGATATACCATTTGAATGCCAGAACGAAGGTCTATACTGGCTTTCCAGCCAGCTGACGTCATTTTAGATACATCCATTAATTTGCGAGGAGTACCATCGGGTTTAGATGAATCCATTAAAATTTCACCTTTATATTCGGTGATTTCCTGCACCATTTGGGCCAATTCTAAAATGGTTATATCAACCCCAGTTCCGATATTCACCAGGCCTTTTTCGTTGTAATGTTGAATCAAATACATACAGGCTTCGGCTAAATCATCTACATGTAAAAATTCTCGTTTAGGTTTACCAGTTCCCCAAATGGTTACAGTGGGCTGATTGTTTCTTTTAGCCATAATAAATTTGCGCAACATGGCAGGCAATACATGGCTTGTAGTTAAATCGTAATTATCGTTGGGGCCATATAAATTAGTAGGCATGGCTGAAATAAAATTGCAACCATACTGGGCTCGGTATCCATCACATAATTCTATGCCTGCAATTTTTGCAATGGCATAGGGCTGATTGGTTTCTTCTAAATAACCACTGAGTAGGTATTCTTCTTTTAATGGCTGTGGCGCCATTTTTGGATAGATGCAAGAAGATCCTAGGAACAATAATTTTTTTACGCCATTGAGATAACTATGATGAATGATATTGCTTTCCATCATGAGATTATCGTAGATAAATTCTGCACGAAAAGTATTATTGGCAACAATGCCACCCACTTTAGCAGCTGCTAAAAAAACATAGTCTGGTTTTTCAGCAGCAAAAAAATCAGCAACTGCTTGTTGATTGCGAAGATCTAGTTCTTTGGATGTTCTGGTAATTATATTGGTGAAACCTTCAGCCGTTAATTTTCTGGCAATAGCACTACCAACCATTCCACGATGACCTGCTATATATATTTTATCCGACTGATTCATTGGCTTATTCTTGTTCTTTATTAATGGTAAAGCCACTGTTCTTTAATAATTGCTCTTGCTTAAATACAATAATATCTGCCGCCACCATCTCTTTCACCATTGTATCCAAGGTATACTTTGGTTTCCAGCCGAGTTTGGTATTGGCCTTGGTAGGATCACCAATCAATAGATCTACTTCTGTTGGGCGATAATAACGAGGATCTACTTTTACTACTTCTGCACCAATAGCAAGTTTGTATTCGCCGGTAGCGCTTTTTACTTTTCCAATTTCATTTTCATCTTTGCCACTGAATTCCAATTCTACTCCAATCTCTGCAAATGCCATTTTTACAAAATCGCGGATATAGGTAGTAATGCCTGTTGCTAATACAAAATCTTCGGGTTTTTCTTGTTGCAACATCAGCCACATACCTTCTACATAATCTTTTGCATGGCCCCAATCGCGCTGTGCATCTAGGTTTCCGAGGTAGAGCGTATCTTGTAAACCCAAGGCAATTCTTGCAACAGCTCGGGTAATTTTTCTGGTAACAAAAGTTTCTCCACGCAAAGGAGATTCATGATTAAATAAAATACCATTGCAGGCATATATGCCATAGGCTTCGCGGTAATTTACTGTAATCCAATAAGCATATAATTTAGCCACTGCATAAGGGCTTCTCGGATAAAAAGGAGTAGTTTCTGATTGAGGTACAGCTTGCACTAAACCATATAATT
>JBILRH010000119.1:0-5558 GCA_044372715.1 Sediminibacterium sp.
TCATGAATTGCCAGGTGGAGGGGTGATGCTTAGTAAGTTAGATGATGTAATTAATTGGGCAAGATCCAATTCATTATGGCCACTTACTTTCGCCACCAGTTGTTGTGGTATAGAATACATGTCGGTAGCTGGTGCAAAATATGATTTTTCGAGATTTGGTTTTGAAGTAGCTAGGGCTACTCCTAGGCAAGCTGATGTAATTATTATTGCGGGAACCATAGTTAATAAAATGGCACCTGTACTAAAAAGATTATACGACCAAATGGCTGATCCGAAATATGTAATTGCAATGGGGGCTTGTGCCATCAGCGGTGGTCCATTTTTTTATAATACTTATTCTGTGGTGAAAGGAGCCGACCATATAATTCCTGTAGATGTATATGTAGCAGGTTGTCCGCCAAGGCCTGAAGCATTGATACATGCATTATTATCATTACAGCATAAAATAAAATCTGGCTTAACCCGAGAGCAAATTAGAACAACTCCTATTGAGCAAATAACTCATTAAATAAAAGCAATAATGCTCAACGAAGAATTAAAGGCTGCCATTACCGATCTATTGCCGGAAGCTGTTTTTATAGATGGGGGAGAATGGATTAATGTAAAAGTAGATGCTTCTAAATGGCTTGCTTTTGCAAAGCAATTGCGTTTGAAACCTGCTATGAACTTTAATTTTCTTTTTTGCTTAACCTGTATCGATTGGAAAACGCATTTAACGATGGTATATCATTTATCATCTATTCAATACAGGCATAATATGGTAGTAAAAGTAGATTTGGATGCCAATAAACCCGAAGTAGAATCATTGTCGGCAATTTGGCGAACAGCTGAATTTCATGAAAGAGAGGTATATGAATTATTCGGTGTAAACTTTTTAAACCATCCAGATCTGCGCTTATTGATTTTACCAGATGGTTGGGAAGGGAAAAACCCATTGAGAAAAGATTTTGAGGATCCTATTAATATGATCAAACTCTAATATGGTTGAAGAATTAGGTAGCACACAGGAAGGAAATTTAATCATCAATGTAGGTCCGCAGCACCCTGCAACCCATGGTGTGCTTCATTTGGTAATTACACTTAATGGAGAAACGATTGTAAATGTTGAGCCTCATCTTGGATACATTCATAGATCTATCGAAAAAATGTGTGAGAGTTTAACCTATCGACAGTTTATCTATGTTACCAGTAGAATGGATTATCTGTCTTCTCATATCAATAACCATGCTTGTGCGTTAACAGTAGAAAAAGGAATGCAAATTGAAGTTCCCGCAAGGGCACAAGTGATTCGTGTATTGATGGATGAACTCACCAGAATTGCTTCACATGAACTTTGGTGGGGGGCTATGGCCATGGATCTAGGAGCGTTCACGCCATTTTTTCATGCATTTAGAGAAAGAGAAAGCATCAATGATATCATGGAAGAAACTTGTGGGGCCAGGCTTACCATGAACTATATAGTGCCTGGAGGAGTGATGCAAGATATTCATCCTAATTTTCAAAACAGGGTGAAGGCATTTTTGAAAATGTATAAATCGAAGATTCACGAATACGATGAAATGGTTACAGGAAATATTATTTTTCAAAATCGTATGAAAAATGTAGGAGTGCTTTCTGCAGAAGACGCTATCTCCTATGGTTGTACTGGCCCAACAGCAAGGGGGTCTGGAGTTAGCTGCGATATCAGAAAAATTTATCCATACGAAATTTACAATCAATTGGATTTTGATGAAATATTGGAGCATGGAGGAGATTCATTTTCTCGTTATATGGTTCGGATCAGAGAAATGCAAGAATCCATTAAAATCATTGAGCAATTAATCGATCATATTCCCGAAGGCGATTTTCAAGCAAAAACCAAAGCTGTATTAAAGTTGCCTAAAGGAGAATTTTATACAAGGGTTGAAACTGCAAGAGGAGAGTTAGGCGTATATATAGTAAGTGAAGGAGGTACAACACCTTATAGAATTAAATTTCGCTCACCTGGTTTTTCTAATTTGTCGGTGTTAAATCATATAGCACGTGGAAGCAAATTGGGCGATTTAGTTGCCATGATGGGAACCTTGGATTTAGTAATACCTGATATTGATAGATAATATGTGGAGCCTACAAAAAATAGCGAATACAATTCATGAATGGTTGAATACAACATTTAATTCAACCATTGCAACTGCAATAGAAATGGTGATTGCAGGAGTGGCTGTAATTGGTTTATTTGCTTTGTTGGGCTTGGTGTTGGTATTGATGGAAAGAAGGGTAGCCGCTTGGATGCAAATTCGTTTAGGTCCTAATAGAGTAGGCCCGCAAGGGCTATTGCAATCCATGGCAGATACCATTAAACTATTGGTAAAAGAAGGGCTTACCCCCAATGGTGCGGATAAATTTTTATTTAATCTTGCTCCATTTATAGCCATGATTGTTGCTATGTTGTTGATGGCGCCGATTGCTTTTGCAAAAGATTTTCAATTATGGGATTTAAATATCGGAGTGCTTTATATTTCTTCGGTGTCTTCTATTATGGTCATTAGTATTTTAATGGCTGGCTGGTCTAGTAATAATAAATATTCTTTAATGGGTGCAATGCGTAGTGGTGCTCAGATAGTTAGTTATGAATTGTCTGCTGGCTTGGCCATTTTAACCATTATTGTACCAATCGGTAGTTTGCAATTCTCCGAAATTGTACAATCTCAAGCTGATGGATGGTGGATATTTAAAGGCCATATACCAGCCATCATTGCATTTGTGATTTTTATGATTGCAGTAACAGCAGAAACCAACCGTGCGCCTTTTGATTTAGCAGAAGCAGAATCTGAACTTACTGCTGGGTTTCATACAGAGTATTCTGGAATGAAGTTTGCTTTGTTTTTCTTATCAGAATACGTGAATGTATTTATTGTTTGTGCTGTTGGCGCAACTTTATTCTTGGGCGGTTGGATGCCTTTTCATATCGGCAATTGGGAAAGTTTTAATCATGTAATGGATTATATTCCATCCAGTATATGGTTCTTTGGAAAAACATTTGCATTGATCTTTTTGATTATGTGGTTCCGATGGACTTTTCCGAGATTAAGAATAGATCAATTATTGAATTTAGAATGGAAATATTTATTGCCAATCAGTATGTTCAATTTATTGTTAATGACGGCATTGGCTATTTTAGGATGGTATTTTTAAAATGAATATTAACAGCTATGTTTTTAAAAGATTATATCAATGATGTGTATGGGGCAGTAAAATCCTTGCTGGTTGGTATGCGCAGAACTGGCTATTATTTTACCCATCATAAAGAAATTATTACTCAACAGTATCCCGATAATCGGGCAACACTCAATTTGCCTGAAAGATTTAAAGGAGAAGTGGTAATGCCGCATGATGCAAATAACGAACATCGCTGCACAGGTTGTACGGCATGTGAGTTGGCTTGCCCCAATGGAACTATTAAAGTGATTACTAAATTTGAAGTGAATGCAGAAGGTAAGAAAAAGAAGGCCATCGACAAATTGGTCTATCATTTAGAATTGTGTACCATGTGTAATTTATGTGTAGTGGCATGTCCTTCGGATGCCATTAAAATGGCGCAAACTTTCGAACATAGTGTTTATGATAGAAGCGAGTTTACCAAAGTATTAAATAACCCCGGCTCTAAAATCATGGAAGGTGTAGAATAATGAACGGATCAACTATTGTATTTTATTTACTGTCTTTGCTAACTTTAACGTTCGGCATACTAGCTGTTACTACCAGACAAATATTCAGGGCCGCTATTTATTTGCTGTTTGCTTTAATTGGTATTGCAGGATTTTATTTTTGGATGGCTTATGAATTTATAGCAGCTGTTCAAATTGTGGTTTATGTTGGAGGAATTGTGGTATTGATTATTTTCTCCATTTTCTTAACCCAACAAACCGGTGAAGAATTGCCTAAACAAAAAATGAGTAGAACGCTATTTTCTGCTTTGGCTGTTTTTTGTGGTTTTGCATTAACCATTGTTCAAATATTTCAACATTCATTTAAAGTAAACAATGCAGATCCGCTTTCTCCTACTGTATTTAATATCGGTACAAAAATGTTGGAAGTAAATAATAGTGGATATGCTTTGCCTTTTGAAGTTGTATCTATTTTGTTATTGGCCGCTTTGATTGGATGTATTGTAATTGCAATTCAAAATAAACCAGCAATAAAATAATGGAACCAGGAATCTACCATATCTTATTTATAAGCACGGCACTATTCTTTATTGGAGCATTCGGATTTTTTACCAGGAGGAATTTAATTACTATGCTCATGAGTATAGAATTGATTTTAAATAGTGTGAATTTGAATTTCATTGCATTTAATAAATATCTATGGCCGGGTAAAATGGACGGATTGTTCTTTTCCATTTTTATTATTGCCATTGCAGCTGCTGAAGCTGCGGTTGCTATAGCTATTATTATAAATTTATACAGGAGTCATCAATCAATTGATGTATCAACAGCCGAAGATTTAAAATATTAAGAAGCCATGCCCAACGTTTTGAATATATTATTGATTCCATTGTTGCCTTTGATTAATTTTTTATTGCTAGGGATTTTTGGTAAAACCTATCTTAAAAAATCAGCAGCAATTATAGGAACCCTATTGATGTTGGTTGCAGCTTTTTTAGCTATTCAAACTGCTTATGAATACTTTTTTGTGTATGGTAAATTGAGAGATGTTTACCAGCAATTAATCCCCTATAAAATTGCATGGTTGGTTTTTTCTCCGGGTATGCAAATTGATATGGGTATTATGATAGACCCTATTTCGGTAATGATGTTGGTTGTGGTAACATTTATTTCTTTGATGGTGCATGTATATAGTTTGGGTTATATGAAGGGTGATGCCAGAATACCCATTTATTACTCTTTCTTAGGCTTGTTTACTTTTTCAATGTTGGGTTTGGTACTTGCTACCAATATCTTTCAGATGTATATTTTTTGGGAGTTGGTAGGGGTGTCGTCTTTTTTACTCATTGGTTATTATTATGATAAGCCTAGTGCCGTAGCTGCATGTAAGAAAGCATTTATTGTAACTCGTTTTGCAGATTTTGGATTTTTAATAGGTATTTTAATTTTTGCTTATTGCGCCGGATCTTTTGATATTCCTACTTTGATTAAGGCTTTAACTTCGCCAGACTCCAACGAATTAAAAACAGTCCTTGGTTATTCATTTGTTGGGGTTTCTGCCATTAGCTGGGGAGCTATATTGATTTTTATTGGTGGTGCAGGAAAAAGTGCCATGTTCCCTTTGCATATTTGGTTGCCTGATGCAATGGAAGGTCCTACACCAGTTTCTGCCTTGATCCATGCTGCAACCATGGTTGTTGCAGGTGTTTATTTGGTGGCTCGATTGTTTCCTGTTTTTGCAATAGCTGCTCCTGATGTACTCGAAATAGTTGGATGGGTAGGTGTAGTATCTGCAGTAATTGCCGCTATTATTGCTTGTACACAAACTGATATAAAAAGGGTATTGGCTTATTCTACCATGTCGCAGATTGGCTTTATGATGTTTGCCTTAGGAGTTGCAAAATATGGGGG
>JBILRH010000120.1:0-5516 GCA_044372715.1 Sediminibacterium sp.
CTCAACGCTTTGAAAAAAACTATACGTTTGTTGATTTGACATTTGGCAATCGATTTATAGGTTTATTACAATCAATAAAAAAGAAAATTATTTGTTTTTAGCCTCCTTTTCGAGGAGTGAAATCTTACGATCAATACTTAGTAAGTAAATAAATAATCCAATCAAGATAATTACAACAACAGACATTACTACCAAGATCTTTCCATTACTCCTCATGATACCGCCATCAGACACTGATTGTGCATGAAGTAAATTACCTAGTAAAAGAGCTATTGTTAGAAATAAATACTTTTTAATTTGTTCCATGAGTTATTTTTTGAGCCAATAAAGTATACCTAATTTTTAATGTACTAATCCATACACCCAATAAAGTCCATCCAATTACTGCCGGATAAAACACAGTGCGCATATGTATGTCCATATCTTTCCCATTGATACCAGGATTACCATCACTTCCTTCTCCACCGGGGTGTAAGGATTCAGTTAATCGAGGCAATATCCATAAAGTTGGAAACAACATAAAGAATGCAAAAATATTATAAACAGCTCCGATTCTTGCTTTTTTCTCTTCATCATTCATACTACCCCTCAATACAAAATAAGCCAAGTAAATTAAAATGGCAATTGCTGCACCATTTTGTTTGGGATCACCAGACCATGGACTACCCCATTGATAGTTTGCCCAAAAAGCCCCGGTAATCAATCCAAGAATTCCAAAAATTATACCAGTATTTGCAAATGCTTCTGAATAAGCATCATTTTGAATGGTAGGATTTTTTAAGTACTTTATTGCATACACAACTGATACCAGTAAAAGTATCATCATACCAAACCACATAGGCACGTGAAAGAAAAAATTGCGGATAGTTTCCTGCATTCGATCGTCTAGCTTAGGCACTTGTACATAGAATCCATAAATACAAGTATAAAACAATAAGCAAACACAGAGTATTTTCCACCAGAAGGATCGAATCATAACTTGTTTTTTACAGCTTTAGCGCTGAATAACGTGCCGCAAAATTAGGTGAAAGCGCAGCAATAATTCGAATCAATGTGTAAAAAATACGTTAGTTTTTTTAAATTATAGGCAAAGATGCGCAGATGATGAAGCAACGTAGAAGAGTGCCGGAAATGAGGAATCTATTATTTAATCGTTGAAAATGAATTAGATAGGCCAATTTGCTTGACTTGGTTGAATGCTGCCAATTTTGTACATTTGCCATCTTTTAAAAATTCATGCCGTAACATGAAGTTATCGTTTCCTGATTTTGGGGAGCTATACTGAATGTGGCTATCATCTTAAAATAGATTAGTTACATGAAATTATCACAGTTCAAGTTCGACCTTCCGTTAAACCTTATTGCACAAAACCCTACTAAAAGAAGAGAAGACAGCCGATTAATGGTAGTTGATCGCAAAAGTGGGCACATGGAAAATCGTAATTTCAAGGATATTCTTGATTATTACGACGACAAAGATGTTTTTGTAGTAAACAATACCAAAGTGTTTCCTGCAAGAATGTATGGCCGCAAAGAAAAGACCGGAGCAAAAATTGAAGTTTTCTTATTAAGAGAACTCAATAAACCAAACCGTTTATGGGATGTAATTGTTGATCCCGCAAGAAAAATTCGAGTTGGGAATAAACTTTATTTTGGCGAAAATGAGGAGTTGGTTGCAGAAGTAATCGACAACACAACTAGCCGTGGAAGAACCATTCGTTTTTTATGGAACGACGATGACGCTAGTTTTAAAAAAATGCTCGAATTCTTGGGTGAGACTCCTTTACCTAAGTATATCAAACGTAAACCAGACGAAGAAGATAGAGAAAGATACCAAACCGTTTATGCTAAACACGAAGGTGCTGTTGCTGCTCCAACAGCAGGATTGCATTTTAGCAAAGAGTTAATTAAACGCTGCGAAATTCAAGGTATCCGCTTCGCTGAAGTTACTTTACATACTGGTTTAGGAACTTTTAGACCTATCGAGGTAGAAGATCTTAGCAAACATAAAATGGATGCAGAATACTACGCAATTGATGAACAAGCTTGTGCTATTGTAAATAAAGCCAAGGAAAATGGAAAAAGAATTTGTTCTATAGGAACCACTACTATGCGTGCTATGGAAAGTAGTTTCACTGCACAGAAATTATTAAAACCTAGTGAAGGATGGACCAATCATTTTATTCATCCTCCTTATAAGTTTAATGTTGCAGATAGTTTGGTTACTAATTTTCATCTCCCAAAAACCAGCTTGTTAATTATGACCTGCGCTTTTGCAGGCTATGATTTAGCAATCGAAGCATATAAAAAAGCCATAAAAGACAAATACCGTTTCTTTAGCTATGGAGATGCTTTATTAATAGTATAACAATCAATTCTGGCAGATTTATCGCCAGGTATATATTTAAAAAATCCCGGTTACATAAAGTTTCCGGGATTTTTTGTATAAATTATTGTAAAAATAATCAATGATGTAAGGGTCTTTTCTTAATCATACCACCTTTAGTATCTTTTACACTATGCATTACAACAAAAGCATTGGGATCTATTTTTTCTATCTCAGTATTTAACTTATTAATTTCTAAGCGAGTTATCACCGTATAAACAATATCAGTATCTCTTGTGTAACCATGCTTTCCATAACCTCGTTTACCTTTATAAACTGTTAAGCCCCTCCCTAATTTTTCTGCAATCATTAACCTGATTTTTTCGCTATGTACAGAAATAATGGTAACCCCAGTAAATTCTTCAACACCAACAATAACAAAATCCAAGGTTCTCGACGCTGCCAAATAGGTTAACATAGAATACAAAGCTGTTTCAACAGAAAGTAAATATGCCGCAGCAGAAAAAATAAAAATATTGATAAGGGTTATAATATCTCCAATGGTTGCAGCAAATCGCCTGCTTAAAAAGATTGCCAGCACTTCTGTACCATCCAAAACCGCCCCACCTCTTACAGATAAGCCAATTCCAGCTCCTAAAAAAATTCCACCAAAAACTGCTACCAATAATTTATCCTTGGTAACTTCTGGAAAATGAAGCATTGCCAATGCCGCAGCAAGACCTAAAATTGCTAACCCTGATTTTATGGCAAATTGCTTTCCAATTACATGATATCCAATAATGATAAATGGTATATTAATGAGCACAATTAAAATATAGATTGGAATAGAGAAAAGTTCTGCAGTTAATAATGATATTCCAGTTGCGCCTCCATCAATAAAATTATTGGGTAATAAAAAACTTTCTAAACCAAATGCTGCTGAAATAATTCCAATAATTATGTAGAAGAAATCTTTGAGATAAGAAAAAAAAGTTATTCTTAACTCTCTAATACTTTTTGCCAGTAAATAACTGGATTGATTTTTATCGATATCAAATGAGGAACTTTTATCTCTCCATAACTTGAGCAGCAATATTTCTTTCCAAATAAAATTCATGTAAACTTATTAGCTTCTTACTCAAGATACTACAAAATCATTACTCGCATTATCTAATTAAAGCTAATTTATGTTTAAAAATTCAGCGATTTGTTCATATTACTATGAGTAGCGCTTGCCAATTATTAAATTTATTTTGAAAGTTTAAAATCCAGTGGAAGCATATTGGATAGTTTTTCCGACCAAGACCAGAAGCCCAATGTTAGCACATCCTTACCAGAAAAATAACTTCCATTTGCAAGCACAGCTACTACTTTTTGTGAATCAGGCATGTATAATTCGGCTGTCATTGGTTGACTAGGAAACATTCCTCTTTGTGTTAAACGATATGTTTCAGGCATGCTCTTCCATTTATAAACTACTTGCAAATAATCATTGAATTGCAGCCCAACTGTTGTACTGTCTATCGCAAAAGCAATACTGTCTCCATTTAACGGGGTATTGATTAGCACATCAACATTTCTACTTGTGGAGCCGCTAAAAAAAGTACTATTCTGCTTTTCTTTATTACGAATGATTTTTCTCAACTCATACCCTTCTTCTATCAATGTATTTCTATATAGGCTTCGCATAAAATGCATCAATGAGCCCTGATATGTTTCCGCTCTATTGCTTTTCCATCTATCTTCTACTCGCTTTCGGCTTGTGGCTAATTCGGAAAATAGAGGGTAGCCTTGATAAAAAAAGATTTTTGTTGTAAAATTAAATTCAAAACCACTTAATTCGTATTTCAACTCATAGCCCAATGCTTTATTTTGAATATGTAAAGGCTCATCGGCATAGGCATTTAGTATATTTTTCTTTTTATCGAATCTAAAATGAACAACTTCTTGATTGAGCAACTTACATGCTGTTGCATTGGGCGTTTTTCCAATCAAATTTTCCATAAAAAATTCACCCCATTTTTCCCAGCCATTTTTCTCATAAGGTGTTACTATTACCTCTTGCAACTCTTTCACTTTGGGAGTAAGTAAAATTGTTAATTTAGTTGGAATTGCATTTGATGCAATAGTAGTTGTATATGTTTCATAGCCGATGATTGAAACCACTAAATCGAATCTACCTTCGGGAAATGGCTGTAAAACAAAGTCTCCGTTATCTTTAGAAATAGCCCCAATTGAAGTATTGCTCAAGAAAATACTTGCAGATACTATAGGCATTTTGGAATCTTTCGAAAGAATGGTTCCAAGCAATACTTTTTGTGCATTTGAAAAAATACTACAAAGCAAGAATCCAATTATTGCTAATGCCGCTTTCATTTATAATCCAAATAATCCACTATTCAGTAATTGCAGTATCTTAATTTTATCTTTACTAGGAGCCAATAACGAGATATTATGCGCACTACCGCCATAACTAACCATCGTAATGTTTATATCTTTTAATGATTCAAATAATTTTTGCAATACATGATCTGTACGAGCAATTTCATTACCAACAATAGAAACAATGGTTTGATCTTTTTCTATATCAACAGAGCCGAACGGTTCTAATTCTTTGATTATCTGAGGGAGAAATTGATCTGTATCAATGGTAACAGAAACGGCCACTTCCGAAGTTGTAATCATATCTATCGAAGTTTTGTATTTTTCAAAAACTTCAAATACTTTTCTCAAGAAACCATATGCCAATAACATTCTACTGCTCTTTATTTTAATGGCAATAATTCCATCTTTTGCAGCAACAGCTTTAACACCAACGCTTCCGGCTTCTTTGGTTATTACAGTGCCCAGGGCATCGGGCTGCATTGTATTGAGTAATCTTACAGGTACATTCTCTTGCTGAGCAGGCCATATACATGTTGGATGCAAGATTTTTGCGCCGAAATATGCTAGCTCTGCAGCTTCATCAAAGCTAAGCTGCTCTATTGCAACGGTTTTATCAACAATTCTCGGATCATTATTATGCATTCCATCAATATCAGTCCAAATTTCACAAACACTACTTTTAGATGCTGCAGCAATTAAGGAAGCGGTATAATCACTTCCTCCACGTTTTAAATTATCTACTTCTCCGCGAGCATTTTTGCAAATATATCCTTGGGTAATGAATAAATTTTTATCAGCATGCTTTT
>JBILRH010000121.1:0-5508 GCA_044372715.1 Sediminibacterium sp.
ATCAAAAATGACGAGTGCCGAAATTCGCCAACAATTTTTAGATTTTTTTGCTTCAAAAAAGCATCAAATCGTTGCGTCTGCCCCAATTGTGGTAAAGAATGACCCTACCCTTTTATTTACCAATGCAGGTATGAACCAGTTCAAAGACTATTTTTTAGGAAATAAAAAACCTGAATTTAGCAGGATTGCCGATACCCAAAAATGTTTGCGTGTTAGTGGTAAACACAACGACCTCGAAGAAGTTGGTGTAGATACTTATCACCATACCATGTTTGAGATGTTAGGTAACTGGAGTTTTGGGGACTATTTTAAATCGGAAGCCATTGCCTGGAGTTGGGAACTATTAACTGAAGTGTACAAACTGGAGAAAGACAGATTGTATGTTACTGTTTTTGAGGGAGATGAAAAAGAAGGCTTACCAGCCTCTTCAATTGCATTAGCTGAATGGAAAAAGCTAGTGGCTGAAGATCATATTGTTTTTGGAAATAAAAAGGATAATTTTTGGGAGATGGGAGATACTGGCCCATGTGGACCATGCACTGAGATACATGTAGATTGCCGACCAGACGAAGAGCGTAAATTAATTAATGGAAATACACTGGTAAACAAAGACCACCCACAAGTAATTGAAATTTGGAACAATGTATTCATGCAATACAATCGATTGAAAGAAGGCAAATTGGTTCCTTTACCTGCCAGACATGTAGATACGGGCATGGGCTTTGAACGTTTAGTAAGGGTTATACAAGGAAAGCAAAGCAATTATGATACGGATGTTTTCTCTGGCACCATAGCTGCAACTGAAAAAATTACTGGGAAAAAATATGATCAAAGTGATAGCAAAGAAGCCATTGCATTTAGGGTATTGGCCGATCATATAAGAGCAATTGGATTTACTATTGCAGATGGTCAGCTGCCAGCCAATACAGGAGCAGGATATGTTATCAGAAGAATTTTAAGAAGAGCGGTGAGGTATTATTATTCTTATTTGGATTATAAGCAGCCATTATTGTTTCAGTTGATTCCGATCATTGCAACACAATTTAAAACAGTATTCCCTGAATTAAACAAGCAACAAGATTTTGTATCAAAAGTAGTAAAAGAAGAAGAAGATGCATTCTTAAGAACCTTGGATAAAGGGCTTAAAAGAATGGATGATATTATCAAACAAACCAATAACGCAGTAATTGATGGAAAAGCAGCGTTTGAATTGTTTGATACTTTTGGGTTTCCAGTAGATTTAAGCAGATTAATTGCTACTGAAAACAATTTAAGCATCGACGAAGCTGGTTTTGAAACAGAAATGCAACAACAAAAAAATCGTAGTCGCGCAGCATCTATTTTAGATACCGAAGACTGGATTGAAGTATCTGCTGAAGCGGGCGAAGGTTTTGTAGGCTATAAAGATATTTTGGTAACCAGTAGAATTACCAAGTATAGAAAAATAAGCGCTAAGGGTAAAACACAATTTCAACTGGTACTCAACACCACTCCTTTTTATGCCGAAAGCGGCGGACAGGTGGGCGATACTGGTTGGCTAGAATTTGGAGATACAACTATTGAAGTTACGGATACTAAAAAAGAAAATGATTTGATTGTACATTTCGTAAACGAATTGCCCAATGAGATCAGTGGAAACTTAACAGCAAGAATTGATGTAGAAAAAAGATTGTTCACTTGTTACAATCATACAGCCACGCATTTACTACATGCAGCATTAAGAAAGGTTCTTGGAACTCATGTTGCACAAAAAGGCTCTTTGGTAAATGAAGAAAATTTACGCTTCGACTTCTCTCATTTTGCTAGAGTAACGGATGAAGAAATTCGCCAGATCGAAAAAATGGTGAATGATAAAATCAGGGAAAACCTTCCGGTAGTAATTAAAGAAATGCCCAAAGAAGAAGCTTTGAAATTAGGTGCTATGGCACTTTTTGGAGAAAAATATGGCAATACAGTTAGAGTGGTGGTGGTAGATCCTAACTATTCTGTTGAATTATGTGGAGGTACGCATGTAATGCATACAGGAATGATTGGTTTATTTAAAATTACTGCAGAGTCTGCTGTTGCAGCCGGAGTTAGAAGAATAGAAGCATTAACAGGAGGAAAAGCATTTAATTATCTGTATGAGCAATTTGCTGGTTTAAAAGAGGTAGCTAGTTTATTAAAAACACAGGACCCATTAAGAGCCGTTGAAAAAATTATTGCAGAAAAACAAGAATTAGAAAAGAAAGTAGAAAGTTTAGAGGCCAAACAATTGGAATCCATCAAAGATTTTTTATTGGGTGAGCGAGTTTCATTTTCTATGCCTGGAAATAAGCCAGCTTATTTTATTGGAAAAATTGTTGATGTTAGCAATGCAGATCATTTAAAGAAATTATCATTTAGTTTAAAATCTGAATTAGGTGAAAATTATATGGTAGTGCTTTGTGCAAATATCGCGGGCAAAGCTGCTGTAAGCATTCTACTTTCAGATAGCATTGTTTCCGAAAAAGGATTGGAAGCACCAAGAATAATCAAAGAGCAAGTAGCCCCTTTGATTAAAGGTGGCGGTGGCGGACAAAAAACATTGGCAACAGCTGGCGGGCAAGATGCATCGAATTTGCAACAAGTAATCGATAGCATTCAACAACTGATCAATTGATCTAAAAGCATATATGGCTATTAGCGACAAATATGAAGCGGTAATTGGTTTAGAAGTTCATGCCCAACTGGCTACCAATACTAAATTGTTTTGCGGAGATAGTATTCAATTTGGCGCCGAACCAAATACCCATATCAGTCCTATTACCATGGCATATCCAGGCACATTGCCCAAAACCAATGCAAAAGCCATTGAATATGCAGTTAAAATGGGGATTGCATGTGATTGTGAAATTGTACAAATCAATTATTTTGCTCGCAAGAATTATTTTTATCCCGACCTTCCAAAGGGCTATCAAATATCACAACATAGTACCCCTATTTGTAAAGGCGGTAAAGTAAAAATTAAGCTTGCAGATAAAGAAAGATTTATTCAACTCAATAGAATTCATTTAGAAGAAGATGCAGGAAAAAGTATTCACGATATTGATGATGAATATACTTGTATAGACTTTAATAGAGCAGGCACTCCTCTTATTGAAATTGTTACTGAACCAGATTTGTTTTCTGCAGAGGAAGCTTGGCAATATGTTTCAGAAATACGTAAAATGGTAAGATGGTTGAATATCTGCGATGGTAATATGGAAGAAGGTAACCTTAGATGTGATGCCAATGTATCTATTCGATTAAAAGGCGAAACCAAATTAGGTACTAGAGTAGAAGTAAAAAACCTCAATTCTATTCGCAACATTAAAAAAGCCATTGAGTTTGAAATTGAAAGAATGATTGATATTGTTGAAAATGGAGGGGCCATTCAACAAGAAACAAGGAGCTTTGATGATAGCAACGACACCAGTTTTGCCATGCGAGACAAAGAAGAAGCCAATGACTATCGCTATTTTCCCGACCCCGATTTACCTGCACTTATTTTATCCAACCAATACGTAGAAGACATCCGAACAAAGATGCCGCTCTTACCTGAGCAATTGTTTAAGCGATTTCAAATTGAATACGGCTTAAACAATTATGATGCAGCCCAGTTAACAGAAGACAAAGCAACTGCTGATTATTTTCAATTGGTTGTTGCATATACAAAAAACTATAAGCAAATAGCCAATTGGATGCTGGGCCCTCTAAAGCAAATACTCAAAGAACAATCCAGCAACTTCAGTAATCTTCATTTAGATCCTAAGCAATTGGCAGAATTAATTCAGTTGGTGGAAGATGGAAAAGTAAATTTCTCCATTGCTGCTGCAAAAATTTTACCCTTATTATTTGCAAGCAAAGCATCTCCATTGCAATTGGCAGAAGAATTACAAATTATACAAGTAAGCGATGCCAACGAATTAGCAATATGGGTGGATGAAGTGATTGCCGCTATGCCCGATAAAGTGGCCGAATACCAAAAAGGTAAAAAAGGATTGATCGGTTTATTTGTAGGTGAAGTAAAAAAGAAAAGCAAGGGCAAAGCAGATCCAAAAATGGTTACTCAATTAATAGAAGAAAAACTCAATAAATAAAATTGTATTTATGAAAAGAAATTTATTTTTTTTAATCGCTACGGTTTTGATGGTTACGGCCTGTCAACAGAAAAAATACGGTGGTTTTACAGTAACCGGAACTATCAAAAATGCAACCAATTCAAAAATATTTTTACAAGAACTGCCCTATGGCGGTCAAGAGCCAATTATTTTAGACTCTGGCAAATTAGGAAAAGACAATAAGTTTTCTTTAAAGGGAATTGCCAGGGAAGAAGGACTTTATCGTTTAGTAATTGAAAATGGGCCAGATGTATTAATTGTAAATGATAACAACATCATAGAAGTAGAAATGGATGTAAACAATTACAGAGCTTATAAAATCATAGGATCAAAAGCGAGTGAGAGCTTACATACGCTGTTTGAGAATTATCGAAAACAAGATTCTGCCCTTTATTTAACTTTTAGCAAAATTGATACACTTCAAAAAACACCTGGCAATGATAGTTTATTATCAATTGCAAAAGCCGAAAGAGAAACACAAATAAAAAACATCAATACATCTGTTCGGAATTTCATCAAAGAAAGCAATAGTCCGGCTGCTCGGTTTTATGCATTGGGAATGGCTTCAAGAACTTTGAATACAGATGAATTAAAAGTATTGGTAAATGAATCAGCAGATAAATTTAAGGAGCACTCAGGTTTACAAAAAATCAAAATAGCATTAAATTCAACTGCTACACAAAAATCGCCAGAACCGGTTGCCTATGCATTGCTAAACACAATGGCTCCTGCTATTAGTTTACCAGATGTAAATGGTAAAACTATTTCTCTGGCTAGTTTTAAAGGAAAATATGTATTGGTAGATTTTTGGGCAAGTTGGTGTGGGCCTTGCAGAAGAGAAAATCCCAATGTTGTTGCTGCATTCAATCAATTCAACAATAAAAACTTTACTGTTTTTGGCGTATCTATGGATGAAGACAAATCTGCATGGATCGAAGCTATAAAAGCAGATCAATTAAACTGGCCTCAAGTGAGTATTTTATCTGATTGGAATAGCCATCCACTAACTCAGGAATATCAGTTCAATGCAATCCCTTTTAATGTATTACTAGATCCTACAGGAAAAATAATTGCATCCGATTTAAGAGGAGCCGATTTAATGAATAAGTTAGCGGAGGTATTGAAGTAGTAGAATTATAGTATTAATAGATAATTATTGAAGCACTAGAATCATTTAAGTAATAGAAAATTATTAAAGCAATAGCGTTTAATTAAGCTACTGCAAAATACCAAACTTGGTAGAAATATAAAACTCTAAAAGAAGTATATAAATAAAAATCCCGGCTACTCAGGTAACCGGGATTTTTTATTTGAGCTGTTAAATTATTTTAATACAATTAATTTAATCGATGCAATAAATTGATTGATTACAATGGATTTTGAACCA
>JBILRH010000016.1:0-19818 GCA_044372715.1 Sediminibacterium sp.
CTGTGATTTTTCCTGTGATGGTTCTGCTATTCTGAGCCGAAACTACAGATAAAGCCCCTATCAAAAGAAAGCACAAAAAAAGGAGTTTTCTCATGTGTTTTAATTTTTAGTTTAGAAGATGTTAAAATTAGGCAACTTTTGTTTAAAAATAGCTGCTTCATGCTAAAAAAATCATCCAAATAGCTGATTTAGGCTTTATCTATCGCCTTGAAGTGCTGATAATCAATACAGGAAGCAATACTAAATTGGTGATGGTTCCAACTATCAAGGTTAATGATGTAAGCCATCCTAGGGCATTTGTTCCGCCAAATTCACTAAAACAGAAAATAATAAACCCAGCTATAAGCACTAAAGAAGTATAAATGATACTAATTCCTGTATGTTTAATGGTTTGCACCAAGGTAGGGCCTACTTTACCTTGATAAGTAGGTAGTTCTTGTTTATAATTGATTAAAAATCGGATAGTTACATCTATAACAATACCTAAAGCCACACTAAAAACCAAAACTGTAGAAGGTTTTAAAGCTATTCCTGCCCAACCCATTACACCAGCAGTAACTATTAATGGTATCAAATTGGGAATTAGCGAGCAGATTAAAATCCGTACCGACCTAAACAAATAGAACATACAGAGTGTAATCAATAAAAATGCCCAGAAAATACTTTCTTGCAACCCTTTGATAATAAAACTAGAACCTTCTAAAAAACTTACACTACTCCCAGTAAAACTTATTGTATAACTGGCCGTATCAAAAATTTCACGTGACTTAGCTTCAAATTGATTGAGTAATACAGGTAGTTTAGCACTTCCTATATCTTTCATATTCACACTAATTCTGGCTTTTTGTTTATTGCTATCAATAAAATTATTAAGCAATTGGGTAAGTGGTGTTGATTGTTTTGGCCCACTGTCTGTTTTCGATTTTAAGTAAGGTCCAATAAAAGCAAGATCAGATTCATAAGGTATGGCATAACTCAAACTATCTCCATCGTAAAAAGCTTGCTTGGCAAATTTCAATCCTTCAACAAAAGACAAAGGCCTCCCTGCAGAGGAGTCAGCAGCAAGATATTCGGCAAACTCATCAATTTTTGCAATTGGCTGGGTGGTTCTTATCAATCCATTTTTCTTCTTGGTATCCACTACAATTTCGAGTGGCATCACTCCACCAAAATTTTCTTCAAACCATTTAAGGTCGGTATAAATAACATCGCCCTTTGGCAAATCATCTACAATAAAACCTTCACTTTTAATTCTAAATATTCCAATGATTGCCGCCAAGGTTAACACAACTGTTACACCATAAACCATTCTTTTATGGTTGAAGGCCCAATGCTCTACTTTAACCAACAGTTTTGCTAAAAATGCATTGTCGAGATAATGGGTATGCTTGTCTTTTGGGGCAGGCAAAAAACTTAATACTGGTGGAATAAAAATCAAAGAGATAAAAAACAACATCAATATATTGATGCCTGCAACTTCACCGAACTCTTTTAATAAATCACTTTTAGTGAGTGCAAACACCGCAAAACCAATGGCAGCAGCTATATTACAGAATAGCGTTACTATACCCATTTTGCCCACCATATGTATCAGTGCTTCATTTTTTTGTCCAATTTCTCTGTAAGAAGTATGGTATTTATTTAAAAAATAAATACAATTGGGAATACCAATTACTACCACCAAAGGTGGGATCAATGCAGTTAGTAAGGTGATCTTATATCCCAATAATACCAATGTGCCTACACTCCAAACAACTCCCATGCCTACCACAACCAAACTCATGAGCATGGCACTGATTGATCTGAAGAAAATAAACAAAGTAATAGCCGATAATAACAATGAGCCAATCAAAAACCAATTCATTTCATGCTTAATTCTATCTCCTATAACAGTGCGGATATATGGCAGGCCACTTAAGTGCAGCTTTGTTTTATTATTCTTTTCAAAACTTTCTGTAACAGCAATGATATTGTTAATCATCGTGGTTCTGTATTTTGAATTGATGGTGTCTTTATCTACTGTTACAGCCATCAAATATGCCCCAGTTGAAGGATTGTATAAAAGTGATTGATAAAACGGAAGATTTTGAAAAACAGCTTTATCGCTATCCAGTGATGCTTGATTGGTATAAGGATAATGAAATATTTTGGCTGGCACCAACTTTTGATTAATGGTATCGTTAATTAAGTTGATGGCCAATGGCACACTCAACACGTCTTTAACACCAGGTACTTTTTTTAAATCGGTTTGCAGGGCAGCAACAGCATTAAAAAAGGAAACCTTATAAAAGTCTTTTGAATCAATTCCAATAACCAATGTATTGCCGTCAGACCCAAACTGCTTTAAAAAGTCTTGATAGGCAATGTATTTTGGATTATCAGTGGGTAGGGCCCTGGTAAAATCGTAACTCAATTGAACTTTACTTGCATGCCAGCCCATAAATAAAGTAGCTGCAAAAAGAAACAACAATAAATACACTCTATACTTTAGAATTAACCTGCCTGTTTGATACCACATTTATATAAAAATTGAATTGCAAAGAAACTAATTGCATTACACTACAACCAGATAAGCCAATACCTGACATGCAATTCCAACCAATAATCCAACATAGATTTCTTTTAGAGAATGATCGCTTACTATTATTCTAGCCGTGCAAACAATTGCAGCTATTAGTATTGCTATGCTAATAGGAATACCGTTTGCAGTTTCGTAAAAAAAAGAAGTTAGAATAATAGCTGCTACAGCACCGCCTACTCCCATTGCATGCATGCTTATTTTAAAATAATTATTGAGAATAAGCCCAAAAACGGTTGCAATAAAAATTCCCATAAAAAAGAATTTTAACACATCTGGTTGATCGGTAAAATTTCTACTTAAGTAATACATCCACCAATAAAAAAACATGGTAATTATATAAGGAACAATTCTTTCTTTTTGGGTTCTTAGATAAATACTATCGCTAAACTTTAATCTCCATAACAAGAAAACCGCAAAAGATGGGAAAAAAGCAGTGAGCCAAAAAACGCCAAACAATCGCATTTGTAATTGCCATTCTGTTATACCAGCAAATCCGTAAGGAAACTGCCACATTAAATAAATAAAAAAATAGGTGGGGATAAATATGGGATGAACTAAATAAGAAACAAGTTTGGCTAAAAACGGAAGAGCCCCACTGGTTGTTTTAGATGAACTTTCTTTATAATTAGACTCTATCATTGTATGTTTAAAAACTGCTTATAAAATTATTTATAGTTCTTTTCTTAATCTTGCAACAGGAACATTTAATTGTTCTCTGTACTTAGCAACAGTTCTTCTAGCAATATTATATCCTTTTTCTTGAAGCATTTCCGTTAATACTTCATCACTCAAAGGTTTTCTTTTATCTTCTGCTTCTATAATATCACTTAAAATTTTTTTAACCTCTCTGGTGCTTACTTCTTCTCCACTATCTGTACTTAAAGATTCACTAAAGAAAAATTTTAGTCGATAAGTTCCAAATTCTGTTTGAACAAATTTACTATTAGCCACCCTACTCACTGTTGAAATATCCAATGAAGTGAGTTCGGCAATATCTTTTAAAATCATGGGCCGCATGGTTGTTTCATCTCCTGAAAGAAAAAATGCTTGCTGGTGTTTCATGATGGCGCCCATTGTTCCAATCAAAGTATCTTGCCTTTGCTTGATCATATCAATGAACCATTTTGCTGCATCAATTTTTTGCTTGATAAACAATACCGCTTCTTTTTGTCTTTTATCTTTTTTACTTCCTTTCTCATAATCCTTTAGCATGTCTTTATAGCCATCGGATATTCTAAGGTCTGGAGCATTTTTAGAATTTAATGTAAGCTCTAAAAGTCCGTTGTTATTGATAATAAAAAAATCTGGAATGATATAACTTTCTGCTTTATTCATCTCACCCATATTACCTCCAGGCTTTGGGTTGAGCTTGATAATTTGATTGATTACCTCTTTAATTTGATCGTCGGTTAAATTCAAACTTCGCTGAATTTTTTCATAATGTTTCTTGGTAAATTCATCAAAATATTTACTCAAGATTTGAACGGCAAGTTGAACAGACTTTCCTTCTGCTGTTTTTCTTTTTAATTGAAGCAATAAACATTCCTGCAAATCTCTTGCAGCTATCCCGGCTGGATCAAATTGTTGAATTTGCTGAATGATGGCTTCTATTTCTTTTTCTTCAACAATAAGGCTCTGACGAAATGCGAGATCATCTGCAATAGAAGACAGTTCTCTTCTTAGGTATCCATCATCATCTAAACTCCCAACAATTTGCTCCGCGATTTTATAATTTCTTTCGTCCAATTCAAGCATTCCTAGTTGATTCAACACCAATTCATGAAAACTAACTTCTACTTTAATAGGAATCACTTTTTGATCATCCATTTCAGGATAATTATCGTCCCTGGTTTTATAATCAGCTATTTCACCATCATCATCCACCACATATTCACTGATATCTACATTATCGTAATCATCTTCGCTTCCATCTGGCTCAGGATCTTCTTCCCCAACACTATCAAATTCATCCTTGAGTTCGTCTGTATATTCATCTTCATGACCCTCCTCACTTTGTTCTAGTGCCGGATTTTCCTCCAACTCCTCTTTAATCCTTTCTTCTAAATTAGCTGTAGGTACTTGCAATAACTTCATTAACTGTATCTGTTGAGGAGACAGTTTCTGTAATAATTTTTGTTGAAGTGATTGACTTAATGACATTTGATATACAATAACGATGTAAATTTACATAGATTTCAAATGATGCATCAAAGTAAACAAATTTGTTTGTTTGTATTTTTATTACTAGTAGTTGCGTTTAAAGCAAATGCCCAACTATTGCAGCCCTCTGTAATCCAGTCGCAGCAAAAAATAGACAGTTTAAGAAATCTACCCATACAAATCATTCCTGCTAATTATTACAGTAAAAATTTGGCATTCTTTTGTAAGAAAGAATTGCAATTAGAAAAAATCACCAAAGTTCCTTTTCGGTTCAGGTTAGGTAGTGTAGATTATGTAGACCATCTCGAAGGCAAGAAAATAAAATACTAAAGAAATTTCTGCTTTCATCTTTCTGCTTTCTGCTTTCTACTTTCCTAATGCTTCTGCTGAAGAACTTTGCGAATAGCAGCCACCATCTTCTCTCCTTTTTCTTTAATCTGCTCATCAGTCCAAATCAAGCTAATGGCAGTTGAAATACAACGTCCCATAATGGCATCACTTGCTGCAAATGAAGTAGATTTTAAATTCAGCAAAGCAGTTTCTTGCTCAGGGCTAATTCTGCCAAGTGTTCTGCTATTTTTTAGATGATCCCACTTGCTGATATAATGCCAATTATTGGCAAACCAGTAAAAATTACCCGCTAAGATTCCTTGTTCCTTCATTTCTGCAACTACTGATTGAGTCAATTCTGTAGTAGGCAAAAACCAACTTAAAAAACTACAACTATCTTCTCCACCTTCTGGAATAACACGAAAACTTATTTCAGGAATTTGTTCTAAATAAGCCCTTAAAGCTTTATTGTTTTTTTTCTGCAAAGCAAGAAAACTATCTAGCTTTCTAATTTGGGCCAAACCAACAGCAGCATGTAGTTCGCTAATTCTAAAATTATACCCAATGAAAGGATGCAAGTCTGCTCCTCTATCTACGCCCAAATGATCATGTCCATGATCTGTATAGCCATCCGACTTCTCGAAAACATCTTTGTTATTGGTCATTACAACACCACCCTCTGCACAAGTAATCATTTTTACAAAGTCGAAAGAAAAAGTACCTGCATGCCCAATAGTTCCGAGTAATTTTCCTTTATAGGATCCGCCAATACTCTGGCAGGCATCTTCTAATAAAATCAAATTATGTTCGGCACAAATTGCAGACAATGCATCTAAGTCTGCCATGCTACCGCACATGTGAACAGGCATAACACATTTGGTTTTGGCATTGATGGCTTTTCTAACCGCATGTGGATTAAGCGTTAAGGTTTCATCTATATCAACCAATACTGGAATAGCTCCCACACTCAATACAGCCTCGAAACTAGCAACAAAAGTAAAAGCCGGCATAATCACTTCATCACCATAACCAACTCCTAAAGCCAACATAGCCGTTGTTAGAGCTGCAGTTCCGCTGGATGTTAACTGCGCATATGTACATCCAAAAGTGGTTGTGATGGCTTTTTCCAATTCCTGGGCTTTCCAAATACCTTTTCTGGGTCCATCAAACCCATAACGCATAAGAATGCCTGTTTCCAACACATCATTTACTTCTTTTCTTTCTTCTGCTCCAAAAAATTCAAATCCAGGCATTTTATTAAGTTATTGGGTTAATAAACAGTTTGTAAGGTATAAAGTTGAAAAGTTTACATGCAACTAAGCAGTAATACAGATAGCAAAGCTAAATAAACTTTGAGAATTCACATAGGAATCAACAAATTCAACAATGTCTTGATGCACTCATTTTCTATTCCTCCAATATATTTGCAGTATGAATCCTATTTTATACTATTGTTATGATGCTTATTGTGGCTGGTGCTTTGGTTTTAGTGCTGTTATGAAAAAGATTGCCGCAGCATTTCCAAACTTGCAAATTGAAGTGCTTTCCGGCGGAATGATTTTGCCAGAAACCCCTGTTCATATTAGCAATACGGCAGGTTATATACAAAAAGCATATAAAACTGTTGAAGAATATGCAGGAGTTGAGTTTGGAAAAGATTATTTATGGCATATCAATAATCCTGATTTAAGTGATTGGTACCCAAATTCGGAGAAACCCGCAATAGCCTTGAGTGTTTTTAAGGAAATCTATCCTGAAAAACAAGTAGCTTTTGCAGCAGATTTACAGGAAGCTTTACATGTAGAAGGGCGAGACTTAACAGACGATGAATCTTACAAACATCTTCTAGAAAAGTACAGCATTCAACCAGAACTATTCTATGAAAGATTAAAGCGCGAAGATTACAAAGAGCAAGCTTATTATGAGTTTTCATTGGTTAAACAACTACAAGTAAATGGATTCCCATGTGTTTTAGTGCAAACCAGCGAAACCAAGTTTCACTTATTGGCGAGGGGTTTCACAACATATGATGATTTAAAGCCTAGATTAGATAAGCTATTGGATACAAAGGACTAAAAGGCTTTTGCTTAACACATTTTCCTTTACTTTGCACCTCAATAACTTGAATATGGAGTACAATAAATTGATATCAGTAACCGGAATGAGCGGTTTGTTTGAATTGGTGAGCAGTAAGAATGACGGAGCCATCCTTAGATCTTTGGAAGACAAAACAACCAAATTTGTTAGTAGTAGAGTGCATAATTTCTCCCATCTAGAGAGTATAGAAATATTTACTATTCGTGAAAATGTAAATCTAGTAGATATTTTTAAAGCAATGACTGAAAGCAAAGAAGCTGTTCCTTCCGAAAAAAATCCTGCCGAAGTAAAAGCCTATTTTCAAAAAGTATACCCAGATATGGATTTTGATCGCGTATACGCTAGTGATATGAAGAAAATGGTAAAATGGTTTGGCGTTTTAAAAGCCAATAATATCGAAGCTAAATTATCTGAAGAAACAGAAGAAGCTCCTGCTGAATAAACCATACAGTCTACTAAATCCTTAACTTGTGCCTCCTAATTGCACAAGTATGATTAAAAAGATTATTTGCCTATTATTTATAGTGTTGAGTATTCAATATTTGAATGCGCAACAATTCTATGAGCAAACCCCTGATGCAAAAAAATGGGTTAAAAAGCAGTTTCGCAAACTCAATAAAAATCAAAGAATTGCTCAATTAATGATTATTAGGGCTCATAGCAATCTAGGCCCAGAGCATATTCAGGAAGTAACCCATTTAATCCAAAAATACAATGTGGGTGGGCTTTGTTTTTTTCAAGGCGGTCCGGTACGTCAGGCAATACTAACCAATCGATACCAACAAATTGCTAAAACACCATTAATGATTAGCATTGATGGCGAATGGGGACTGGGAATGAGATTGGACAGTGTTATCAATTTCCCCCGTCAATTAATGATGGGTGCCGTGAATGATGCTTCATTGATTCATTCCTTTGGCAAAGCAGTAGGCGAACAATGCAAAAGACTGGGCATTCAAGTGAATTATGCTCCAGATATTGACATTAATAATAACCCTATGAATCCTGTAATTAACGACAGGAGTTTTGGCGAAGACAAATACAAAGTGGCTTTGTATGGAACTGCCTATATGAAAGGGATGCAAGAAGTTGGTGTAATGGCAACTGGCAAACACTTCCCTGGCCATGGAGATGTTGCCGTTGATAGTCATTATGATCTTCCGGTAATCAATAAATCTAGAGCCGCTTTAGACTCACTAGAATTATATCCATTCAGAGAATTAATAAAAGCTGGTATTGGAAGTATGATGATTGCACATTTATACATTCCATCTATTGATACTACTGCTAATTTGGCTTCAACACTTTCGAGAAAAAACGTAACCGACATATTAAAAACAGAATTGGGTTTCAAAGGGCTAACATTTACGGATGCCCTAGAAATGAAAGGCATTACCAAATTTTTTCCGGCAGGGGAAGCTTCTGTACAAGCGCTTATTGCAGGAAACGATATGCTTTGTTTACCAGGAGATGTACCTGGAACCATTAAAAAAATAAGAGATGCGATTAAAGAAGGTAGATTATCGTGGGATGAGATTAACGATCGTGTAAAAAAAGTATTATTAGCTAAATACCATTTAGGATTGAATAAGCTTAGGCCAATAGATACAAGCAATTTGATAAATGACCTGAATGTACAAACCAACATTATAAGGGCTGCACTAAGTAAAAATGCGATTACCCTATTGCGCAAAAAAAACAATGATGCATTTCCAATAAATAAAACAAAACGAATAGCATATATTTCAATTGGAGCAGCAGGGAAAAATACCATTGCAACAAAATTGGAAAAAGATCAAAAAGCAGATATTTATCAGTTTGCCACAAAAGCAATGATTGGTAAACAATTGATGGATGATCAATCTGCCAATATAATTCCTGTTGAAAAAGCAGATAGCAATGCTGCTGTTAAACTATTTGAGCTTATCCAATCAAAAAATTACGACGCAATTGTTGTAGGACTGCATAATTATAGTAGAAGACCTGCCAATAATTTTGGATTGGGCAAATCATCGATTTTTTTATTAAATCAACTTCAATCGAACAAAACAACTACTATATTTTTTGGGAACCCTTATGCAATTTCAAATTGTAGCAATGCACCGAATTTATTGGCTTCTTATGAAGATGATGATTTAACACAGTTGGCAACTTATGATGTATTAATAGGAACAAATCAAGCAAAAGGAACTTTACCAGTTACCGTAGCTGCTGATTTATTGTTTGGTACTGGTATTCAATACAATAATTATTTAGGAATAACCCAATCTGAAGATGCCGGATTAAATAGCAACAAGCTTTTAAAAATTGATGAGATTGTAAACGATGCAATAATTAAAGGGGCTTTCCCTGGATGTGTAGTTCTGGTGGCTAGAAAAGGTAAAATAGCCTATGAGAAAGCATTTGGATATACCAATTTTGATCAGAAAGAACCTATTAATTCCAAAATGATTTACGACTTAGCTTCTGTAACCAAAGTTTCAGCAACTACTGTATCTATCATGAAATTGTATGAAGAAGGGAAATTATCATTAGATAAAACTTTGGGAGATTACCTGCCATGGGTAAAAGGAACAGATAAAGCTGGATTATTCATTAAAGATATATTACTGCACCAGGCTGGTTTAAATCCATTCATTCCATTTTATAAAGAAATCATAGATTCAAGTTCTGGAAAGCCTTTACCGGCCTATTTTTCAACTGTTTCATCTACCAATTTTTCAAGCAGGGTTGCCGAAAATTTATTCTTAAGAAATGATTGGCAAGACAGCTTGCAAAAAAGAATCTTAGAAAGCAAATTAACTGCAACAGGAAAATATGTATATAGCGACAACGATTTTATTTTTTTAGGAAAAATTGTAGAAGCCTTGAGTGGTTTACCATTAGATATCTATGTACAAAAAAATATTTATGCGCCATTACAGATGACAACTACAGGATTTAAACCAAGAGATAGGTTTACACTAAATTCAATTGTACCAACAGAAGAAGAAAAGCATTTTAGAGGTCAATTAATACGTGGGGATGTGCATGATGAAGGTGCTTCCTTATTTGGTGGCGTTGCAGGCCATGCAGGCCTGTTTAGTAATGCTTATGATTTGGCTCAATTGTATCAACTACTTTTAAACGGTGGAAGCTTAAATGGTGTTCAACTATTTAAAAAAGAAACCATCGGCTTATTCACGGCCTACAATAGCGATATCAGCAGAAGAGGCCTTGGATTTGATAAACCCGAAAAAGACAATTCAACCAGAAAAGAGCCCTATCCTTCTAAATCCGTCTCCTCCAACAGTTTTGGTCATACAGGATTCACGGGCACTTGTGTTTGGGTTGATCCAGATAAAGAATTGGTTTATATATTTTTATCCAATAGGGTTACCCCAACTCGAAATAACAATAAATTAAGCCAGTTGAATGTTCGCTCAAACATACAGGAAGCCATTTATCAGGCATTATTATAAGGATATCCTATAAAAACAGTTTTAACAGAGCAAAGATTTAACTTCACCCTATTAAATACAGGTTATGAAGCAGAATCTACAAAAACTAGCATTTGTGTTATTCCTTTCAGGCAGTTTAATTGCTTGTAAAAATAATGCCCCTAAAGAAACAAAACTAATCCCAAAAGATGCATTGGCAGTTGTTTCATTGAATGCCTACTCATTAAAAGAAAAGTTACAAGCCGATGGTATAACCATAGATTCCCTTTTATCAAAAATATTTGAGAAAGATAGTTCCGGAGAAAAAGACAGAAAAATCATAGACGATTTAAGAGTTAATGCTGGCATTAACTGGAAAGAAAAAATTCACTTCTTTATTGTAAAGAAAAAAGCCGCTGATAATTCAGAAATAACAATTATGAATGTATTGGCCAGCATCAGCGATAAAGAAAAGTTGGCTTCCTTTATAAAAACAAACAACTATTCTACCAATAAAAATATACAAGAATCAAAAGCATTTAGCTATTTAGACAGCAAAGAAAATTCAATGCTTGCCTGGGATAAAGACCATCTATTAGCCATGTTCTATTCTAGTTCAGTTAAACCATATTACGATACAGTTAATATGAAATTTGTGATTCCCGAAAAAACCAATAGCGGTAAAGAAATGGTTGAAGAAGCTACTAGACTTTTCACGCAAAAAGAAGATGCTTCTATGATGTCGGTTAAAGGATTTGGAGAAATGTTCAAAACAAATGCAGAAGGATATTTATTTAGTTCTACCAACAACTTACTTGGGAGTTTATCAACAATGCCATTACAACTTCCTAAACTAGAAGAACTAACCAAAGACAATTATACAACAGCAACGCTTGCTTTTGAAGACGGAAAAATTGTAGCAAAATCAACCACTTATACCAATCCATTTTTAGGCAGTATTTTATCTAAGTTTTCAGGACCTACTGTGAATCTTTCCTTATTAGAAAAATATCCTTCCAATAATATCAATGCCATCATTATGGCATCTTTTAATCCAGCAATTTTTGGAGGAGTTCTTCAACAATTAGAAGTAGAAGGAATTGTGAATGAATTTTTAAAACAATCTGGCATTAGCAGTAGTGATTTATACGGGGCCATGAAGGGTGATATAGCAGTAATTGTTTCGGACCTAGGCATTGGTGCTGCTGATCCAATGAAAAGAAAAGATGAATTGTTTTTATCAAAAGAGCAACCAATGGGAAAGATGATTGTGAATATCCCAGTTGGAAATAAAGATAATTTTAATAAAATAATGAACAAAGCCATAGAGATGGGCACAGTTCAGAAAAATGGCAAGGAGTACAAGGGGGCAGATTTATTAAGAACAATGGGATTGTATTTAATTGCCAATGAACAGCAACTGATCATTGCAAGTGATTCGGTAACCTATACACAATATATAGCTTCCACAACTAAATCTCTAATCAATAAAGAAGCACTGAATTATTTTAAAGGAAAATCAACTATTCTCTATATCGATGTTGCTAATACTATAAACGGATTTTCCAAAGATTCGGCCGATGGATTTCATAATTCCATGATTGCTGCAAAAAATACAGTTAAAGACATCATGGCAAGTTCAGAAAATTTTTCAGGTGGCTCTATTAAAGCAGTATTTGAGCTAAGGATGCAAAATGAACAACAAAATAGTTTGGTTACCTTGATGAGTTTGTTTACCAATATTGCTGTAGATGCCCGAATTCAGGCTAAACGTGAAAAAGAGATGGAGGAGAAACTATTCCCATCAGGAACGCCTGCAGTAATTAGAGCAAATTAATGCAAATCGAATGTTTGAATTAAAAAACGTTATTCCTTTCCCTTTAATGGAAAAAAAAGGAATTGAAAAATCGAATATCTGGAATAAACATCTGCTATTCGAAAATTGTGAAAGCATTAAAATCACTGCGCCAAGTGGAACAGGGAAAACCACTTTGATACACCAGCTGTATGGATTGAGAAAGGATTTTGATGGATCTATATTTTTTGATGGAATTGAAATAAAACAATTAAGCTCTCATCAAATTGCTGTTCAAAGACAAAATTTGGTAAGTATTATTTTTCAGGATCTGCGTTTATTCAATCAACTCACTGCAAGAGAAAACATAGAACTAAAAAGGGTATTACAAACACCGTATTACGATTCTTCTATAATAGAAGAGATGGCTCAATTGCTTATGATAGATCATATTTTAGATCAACCAGCAAGCAGCTGTAGCTATGGAGAGCAACAGCGAATTTGTATTATCAGAGCATTAATTCAGCCTTTTAAATGGCTTTTGATGGATGAACCATTTAGTCATTTAGACAACAAAAACAAGCAACTCGCTATTGAATTAATCACCAATGAGTGCAAAAAGCGAAATGCAGGTTTTATTTTAACAGATTTAGATGATGATCATAATTTTACTTATTCAAGAATTTTATATCTATAATGAGTGAGCTAAATAAACTTTTAAACAAGCTTATTCGAGACAATGCTGGAAAGGCAAAATTGTTTACTGCTATAGTTGGGCTAACTATTGCTATTTTACTTTTATTAATATCAGTGCAACTGCAATTAAACTTTAACGAGTTATTAAATAGTAAAAACAATAAAGACAGTATTGCTAATTTTTTAATAATTAATAAAGAAATAACTGATGCTAGCTTAGGAAACACAGAATTAGATGATAGCATCATCAACAAAATCAAAGGTCAATCTTTTACCGAAAGTGTAGGTTTACTTAGCCCAAGTAGATTCAAGGCCAGTATAGAGAGCAACAGTAGTCAATTTCCTTTTTACACTGATATCTCTTTCGAAACTGTACCTGCAGAATTTATTGATTTACAAGAAACCAATTGGACATGGAATGAGCAATCGCCATATGTACCAATTATCATACCAACACTTTTTTTAGACTTTTATAATTTTCAATTTTCTTTGTCACAAAATTTGCCACAGATTACTCCAGCTATTGTTAAAATGGTTCTGTTTAAAGTAACTGTATATGGAAAAAATGGAAGTAGGTCCTTTAACGGCAAAATAGTAGGCTTCAGCGATCGTATCTCTTCAATGATTGTTCCACCTGAATTTATGAATTGGGGAAACAATGTATTTGCCGCAGACACCAAGAATCAGGTTTCAAGAGTTATCATCAAAACAAAGGATCCAAGTAACCCAAACCTTACAAAGTTTTTAAAGCAGAACAAATTAACAACAGATACAGACAAAACCAGATTTAGTAAGTACAGAAAAGTGGTAGATACAGTAGTAAGATTAATTGGCTTTGCAGGATTCATTTTATTTATATTCTCGATATTAATTTTTACCCTGTTTATACAAATAACCATTGCCAATTGTAAAGAAGAAATAAACTTACTAATTGTACTAGGTATTGCACCTAACCAATTGAGAAAGTTTTTAATGGGGCGCCTCTTTCCTATTTATTGTTGGTTGGTTTTAGTTGCCACAATCATTGTAATAATTTTACAATATTTACTACACATACACTTAGCTAAACAGTTGGTAATAATTAGTCCGTTTATTGGTTCGATTACACTGGGTACTGCTTTAATGGTAATTTTAGTAATATGGTGGGCCAATAAAAGCACCATTCAAAAAGCTGTTTATCCAAAGAATACCAACTAAAAGGCTATTTTTTGTTGTATCCGAAAAGCTCCAACTAGTTTTTTAATGAAGCCATAATTTGAAAGGGTTTTTTCACGGTATTTTTTATAGTGCTAAAAATAAAATATTAGTATACAACTATTTACAAAGTAATGTATTAGTATATATTAAAAACCTCTATACGTTTAATTAATTTTTGATGTAATTTAATGTATGGATTAATATTGATTATCTGTTGTTAAATGATTCTGCAGATCAATTTAATAAGGGTTCTACTTATTTTAATCATGGAAGTATTTAGCAATAGTTTTTACTAACTTAGAATAAAGTAATGCGTAAATGCTATCAAATTACATCTACCTGCTGGTAATTTCCAGCTGTATATTAGTTTGTTTGATGCTTTATAAATCAGTAAAGAAAATAGGATTAAACTATTTTCTACCATTTCTTATACTAACTATAATAGTTGAGTTATCTGGTTTATGGATGATACAAAATGGAATAAATAATTATTTATTATTTAATATTTTCACAACAGTAGAATTTGTTTTTTACTCCTTTCTTTTTTTCAAGCATTATAGAAAAAATAAAAATAAAGTGCTTAGCCTTTTATTTATGCCACTATACATTTTAGCTGTAACAATTAACTTAATATACTTTCAAGGAATAGAAAAGTTTCATACATATACGTTTTTATTAGGCGCATTTTTTATGGCAGTGTTTTGTTGTTTGTTTTTTTACGAATCCGTACTTCCGGAATATGTAGAAATTATACTAACCAAACAACCTTTCTTTTGGGTTTGTACGGGTCTTTTACTTTTTTACCTAGGGTCGGTTATAATTAATGCCCTGTTTGAATACCTTCGAAATTTCGACATGCAGATCGAAGGAAAAAAAATATATAGCTCCATTAATCAAATTTTGAACATAATATTATATTCAGCCTTCCTTATATCATTTATCGTATGCCGCAGCAACAAGAGATATTAATTACCATTATTGTAGCTTCGGTATTCCTTGTCTTAATTGGGATTTTCCTTTTATTAATGATTTTATTATTTATCCGTAAACAAAGAAGAAATCAACAAGAAAAAGAAGAATTAAAAAATAGATTTGAACAAACTTTATTAAAAACGCAAATAGAAATTCAAGAACAAACCTTATCGTATATTTCATATGAAATCCACGATAATATTGGACAAATATTATCATTGGCAAAAATTAATAACCTGCAAGTAAACAAGGAAAATTTTGAATCTAAAACCGAGCTTATTGATGAATTAATTGGAAAAGCAGTTACAGATTTAAGGGGCATTAGTCATAATTTAAACCACAATAACTTTCATCAAATTGGATTTTACGAATCGATTATCCAATTATTGCATTCAATTGAAAAAACTGGGAAATACACAACCAGCATCAATACTATTGACGCAGATGAAATTGAGGCATTTGTGTCAGGAAACGACATCATCCTATTTAGAATGATTCAGGAAATCATTAATAATATTATAAACCATGCCTCTGCCAACCATATCAATTTATTCATTGAAAAAAAAGACCAATTCATTATCATCAAAATCATAGACAATGGTATTGGATTTGACACAGCCATCATTAAACAAGAAAATCAGGGAATTGGCTTACACAATATCTATACACGTGCAAAAATAATCAATTTGGATGTTGAAATAAATAGTTCAATAGGCGCAGGAACAGTTGTTGTTTTAAAAATGAAGATATAATTAGTTGGATACGAAATAGAGTAAAAAATACAACTAAGTACTAGGGCTGGATTGGTTTTATTTTCCATGAAACAGATACTAGATCGCCTTTACAATCTAGATTTATTCTTAACTTCATGGGATGTTAAGGATTTGCTTAGTTGCTTTTTTTTTATTACTTGTAAGTAAAACCATTGTATCTCAAATTCCTATAGGAAATTGGCAGGAACACTTGAATTATCAAAACTGCATTCAAGTAGTAAAAGGAGATCAGATTTACTGCGCAACCAATAGCAACCTTTTTGCTGTTGATAAAAATGGGGAAATATCAAGATTCAGTAAAATCAATGGCTTGAATGATGTTGGTGTCAGCGCAATTGGTTGGGACGATCAAACCAAACAATTGATAACTGCTTATAATAATAGCAACGTAGATATCATTAAAGGAAGTATAATAAAAAATATATCAGCAATTCAGCAAGCTAGAATTGTTGGAAACAAGTCTGTAAATCATATTTTTTGCATGAATGGCATTGCGTATTTGTCTACAGGGCTTGGTATTATCTTGGTTGATTTGATCAAATACGAAATAAAAGACACTTGGATTATTGGAAATAATGGAAATCAAGTAATTGTAAATTCAATCTGCATCCAGAATGGATTTTATTATGCTGCTACCATTGAGGGTTTAAAAAGAGCCCCACTAAATGGCATAAATCTAGCCAACTATAGCGCTTGGACTTTAATAAGTGGAATGAGTGGATTGTCAAACGGACCAATTCAGTTTACTGGTATAATCGGCAATCAAGTACTTACAACTAAAAATGATTCTACATTCATCTTCAACAATAATAGTTGGCGTCTATTTTATGCCGATACAAGTTGGCAAATAATCAATTCTACTATTAGTGGAGATAAATTACTTCTTTCACAAAAAAATAAAAATGGAGGTTCAAGGGTAATTGTTTTAACTCCCAATGGCACTATTGAAAAAAACTTAAATGCTCCTGGAATAATTTCACAGCCTCGTTCTGCTATATCAGATAACAATACCGTTTGGGTTGCAGATCAATTCGGAGGACTTTCACATTTTACAAACACTGTAAGCAGATATATCCCAAACGGACCAATTGGAGTTGCTAATGGCGAATTCGCCTTTTCAAATTCCAATTTATTTGTTGCAGCGGGATCAGTGAATTCGGCTTGGAATTATTTATTCAATCGCAATGGAGTTTACAATTATACAAATGGAACATGGACAAGCAAAGGAGCATTTAATACGCCTCAGCTAGATACTACACTCGATTTTATTAGTCTGGCAATCAACCCAATTGACAAAAGTTTATGGGCAGGAAGTTATGGAGGGGGCTTAGTACAAACAACAAAAACCGAATCGATTATTTACAAACAAAAAAATAGTGCGCTGGAACCTGCGATTGGAGACCCTAGAAGCTACAGAGTTAGTGGATTGGCATTTGATAAGAACAATCATTTATGGATAAGTAATTATGGAGCTGCACAAGCTTTAAAATTGAGAAAGAATGATGGTAGTTGGAAATCTTTTGCTATACCATTTACATTAAATGAAAATGCAGTAGCACAATTGGTGTATGATAATTATAACCAATTATGGATTGTATCCCCTAAAAACAATGGATTGATATGTTATCAACATGGAAATAATATTGATAATACAAATGACGATAAATGGAAAATCTTTAAGCAAGGGATTGGCAATGGAAATCTTCCCAGTAATAATGTGCTCTGCATTGCTAACGACAAAAACAATACTATCTGGGTTGGAACAGATGATGGCATTGCAATAATCAATTGCACCAATAATGTATTTGCTAATAATGGTTGTGATGCCATACTTCCTGTTATACAACAAGATCAGTTTGCTGGTCTTCTTTTTAAAGGTGAGCAAATTCAATCTATTGCTATAGATGGAGCAAATCAAAAATGGATTGGCACTCAAAATGGAGCTTGGCTACTTAGTTCAGATGGGAAAAAAATAGTACACCATTTTACTTCGGCAAATAGTGCTTTATTGAGTAATGATGTAAAAAAAATAGGTATTGATCCTTCAAGCGGAGAAGTCTTTTTTGCTACATTCAATGGAATATGCAGTTATAGAAGTACCGCTACCGAAGCTAATGAGCAAATGAAAAATGTATTGGTGTTCCCAAACCCGGTACCTAGCGGATTTGAAGGAACAATAGCTATAAAAGGATTAACCGAAAATGCATTGGTAAAAATCACAGAGTTGAACGGAAGATTGATATTTCAAACTAGAAGTTTAGGAGGCCAGGCAGTTTGGAATGGCAAAGATTACAATGGAAATAAAATTGCAAGTGGTTTGTATCTTGTATTTATTAAAAACGATACAGGAGAAGAAAAACTAGTTACAAAAATTATTATCACCAGCGGAAGATGAATCAAAAAATAGCACATATAGCCCTTGTAGTTAATGAATATGACGACGCAATTGAATTTTATACAAAAAAATTAAACTTTGATCTTATTGAAGATACCAGGTTGAGTGAAACCAAAAGATGGGTGCTGGTAAAGCCAAAAGGAAATGGCCATTGTTGTTTGCTACTTGCTAAGGCAGCCAATCAATTACAATCTACTAGAGTAGGTAATCAAACAGGCGGAAGGGTATTTTTATTTTTATATACCGATGATATTAACAGAGACTATGCAAATTTATTGATGCATCATATTAAGATTATTAGACCCCCTAGTGCGGAAGAATATGGAACAGTAGCTGTATTTGAAGATTTATATGGAAATCTTTGGGACCTTATTCAACCTATAACTCAATGAAATACTTATTCAAACTTGAAACTGATAGGTTGTATTTAAGAGAACTCTCCATTTTAGATTCCGAATTTATGTTACAGTTAATGAATACGCCAAGTTGGTTAACTTTCATTGGAGATAGAAATGTTCGAAACAAATCTGCTGCCAGTAATTATATAAGTGAAAAAATAATCAGTAGTTACCGGAATAATGGATTTGGATTGTATTTGATTGTACTGAAAACCAATAAATTACCAATAGGCATTTGTGGTTTGGTAAAAAGAGATGGGTTATTGTTTCCTGATTTAGGTTTTGCCATAATGCCCGAACAAGAAAAAAATGGCTTTGCAACAGAAGCTGCAAATGCTATTTTATTTTGGGCAAAAGATCAATTAAAGTTAACCGAGGTTTGTGCAATAACCACTGAATTAAATAAAAAGTCTATCCAATTATTAGAAAGTATTGGCATGAGCTATCATCAAAAAATTGCACTACCCGCAGACAAAGACAATTATTTATTGTATAAAAAAGAACTTATTTAGTCGTCATCTTTATCTACTTTTTTTACAGGCTTGAAAAAAGCTGCTCTTTTCGGACCAGGAAATGGAATATCACTACCTTTCAAACCATGCCAGAGAACAACATTGAATTCCAAATCAGGTACAGCATCTTCTTTACTCAAGTCAAATTTTTCTGATCTTCTCTGCCATTCATTCATGGCCGTGTTTTTTTCGTTCAAATTAATGTTCGGAATAATTGAAGTGAATGGCTTGGAATTAATGGTATTAGTAAATGAACGCCACATAGGTGTTGCAGCAGCATCATATTGAGACATTGGAGGAATTCCCAATATAAGCTCAATCGTTCTTAACATAGATGAAGTAGAGTACATGGTATGATCTACATAGCCTCTTTTTACAAAACCTCCGGCAACATAAGCCGTGCTTCTATGTGCATCTACATGATCAGCCCCATTTTGTGCATCATCTTCTAAAATAAAAATAGCTGTTTCATTCCAAATTGAACTTTTGCTTA
>JBILRH010000017.1:0-19803 GCA_044372715.1 Sediminibacterium sp.
ACCCAATAGAAAATGAGCTTGAATAATGGTTGAAACAGGGCCAATTCCTGTGATGATTGAAACATTGTTGCTGCCAATTTTTTTCATTCCATTGCTCATTAAAAAAGAGGGTATTACTGTTGCAATAATTGCAAGTGCAATCGAGTACCAAGTTAGGGTAGTTGTAAATTGAATATCAGCAACTTTTTTTGTTAATAGAAAATGCACAAAAATGCCAATTGTGGCTGATATCATTGCATAGGCTGTATACCTTGTTGCACCAGCTTTGTGTACTAATTTTCCTGTGCCAACTAAGTAAAAAGAGTAAGTTATCGCACACAAGAAAATCATGAAAGCCCCGAAAATAAATTGAGGGTTATCGCTATCGGTTTTTAATTCAGCAAAATAGGCAATGCCAATTCCAAAATAAGTAAGAAAAAGTGCAATTATTTGTCTTTTACTTAAAGCTGCTTTAAAAATATAAGTATTGATTAAAACTGCAAAAGTGGGGTATAGAAAAAGAATCAATCGTTCAAGACCAGCTGATACATATTGCAATCCTATAAAATCAAATAAACTGCTTAAATAGTATCCACAAATACCCATGGTTATAATCCATAGCAAGTCGGACTTATTTAGGTTTTTGGAATGCTCTCTTCTTAATACAATCCATGCGGCAAAAAGGTAAAAAGGGAGTGCAAACAACATTCTCAAACTAAGCAATGTTACCGCATCTACTCCTGTTTCTTTAAATGCAAGTTTAACAAGTATTGCTTTGGTTGAAAAAAGCAATGCACCAGCTAAACTTAAAAGAAAGCCTGCAAGAAAATGTTTTGAATGATTGGTTGAAGTCATTTTAAACACTCACATTAAAATCTCTTAGTGCGTCGTTTAAACTTGTTTTCAAATCTGTACTTGGTTTTCTCTGTCCTATAATTAATGCACAGCTAACCTGGTATTCTCCAGCGTTGAATTTTTTAGTATAACTGCCAGGTATTACAACACTTCTTGCCGGTACCCTGCCTTTCATTTCAATCGGCTCAGATCCACTTACATCAATTATTTTGGTAGACTGCGTTAATACCACATTTGCGCCTAATACTGCCTCTTTTTCTACTATTACACCTTCAACAACAATACACCTGCTTCCAATAAAACATCCATCTTCGATGATTACTGGGCTGGCTTGTAGCGGTTCTAACACACCACCAATTCCAACTCCACCACTTAAATGTACATTTTTGCCTATTTGAGCACAACTGCCAACGGTTGCCCAGGTATCCACCATCGACCCCTCATCTACAAATGCACCAATATTTACATAACTAGGCATCAAGACTACATTTTTGGCTATATATGAACCATAGCGAGCAGTTGCTGGAGGTACAGCTCTTACTCCCAATTCTTTATAATTGCTTTTAAGCAACATTTTATCATAAAATTCAAAAGGGGGAAGATCCCATGTTTGCATTTGCTGTATTCCAAAATAGAGTAAAATGGCTTGTTTTACCCATTCATTTACAACCCAACCATTTTCTGAAGGTGATGCTACCCTTAATTGGCCTTTATCAATCATCTCAATCACTTCTCTCACAGCGTTTAAGTGCTTCTCTTCTTTCAATAAGGCTCTATCGGACCATGCTTCTGTTATTAACTGATGTAGCATCTTTAATTTTTTGCAAACATAGCAAATACCTTAATGCATTGTTTATCAATTTGTTGAACAGATATCTGCATAAATTTTGTTTAAACTTAAACAATTATCAAGCATAATCTGTTTATCAATGGCATAAAAAAACACATTTTACCCAATGAACTCATTTAAACTCCTTCTAACCCAATCAGATTTAAGCATAATTCATACTATCAATGCCAGTGTTTTGTTGTTTGATTGGGAATTTTTCAGCAATGAATTAGAATACGAATAAAATAGCGATAGAGTTGTAATTTTACCGAATGCATCGCATTTTGGTTATTCAAACCGCTTTTATTGGAGATGTGGTTTTGGCTACCGCAGTTCTCGAAACCTTGCATCATCAATTTCCTGCTACTCAGCTTGATATTGCGGTAAGAAAAGGCAATGAGTCTTTGTTTGATGAGCATCCATACATTAATGAGGTATTGGTTTGGAACAAAAAAACCAATAAATACAAGCACTTAATTCAATTATTGGTTTCTATTAGAAAAAATCAATACAGCCTTGTAGTTAACTTACAGCGTTATGCTGCAACTGGTTTTTTAACTGCTTTTTCTGGTGCAAAAAAAACAATCGGATTCAATAAAAATCCTTTCCATTTGTTTTTTAGTGAGTCGGTAAAACATTCCATGAGTGTAGATGGTAGCGGGGGGCATGAAATAGAACGAAATCACCAATTACTCAAATCAATTGGTAAATTAAAAATGTGTTTGCCAGTAATTTATCCTTCAATAGATGATGATCAATTTGTTGATCAATATCAGGGGAAAAAATATATCTGTATTGCACCAACTTCTGTTTGGTTTACCAAACAATTCCCTAAAGAAAAATGGGTTGAGTTATTAAACCGTATTCCTGATGATTTCAATATTTATTTATTAGGAGCCAAAACCGACTTCAACACTTGTGAAACAATTTTAGAAGCATCCAGTAATCAACATATTATCAATCTTGCAGGAAAGTGTAGCTTTCTTCAATCGGCTTCATTAATGAAAAAAGCCTCCATGAATTATGTAAATGATTCTGCCCCAATGCATTTTTGCTCTGCAATGAATGCCCCCGTTACAGTGGTCTATTGCTCTACCATTCCTGCATTTGGATATGGTCCACTATCTTCTAATAATACAATCATAGAAACCAAAGAGCAATTAACTTGCAGGCCTTGTGGCCTTCACGGGAAACTGAAGTGTCCATTAGGTCATTTTAACTGCGCAAATACAATACAAACCGAACAATTATTAAGTAGTATCAACTGCTAAAATAAACAGCCCTACATTTGCAATAATGGATATTCAATTGAGTCATACAGAGTTGGCATTATTTAATCAAATCGGCAAAACTGCCAATCAATTAGGAATGCCATGCTATTTAATTGGAGGTTTTGTGAGGGATAAAATAATCGGGCGCAGTGTAAAAGATATTGATATTGTTTGCATTGGAGATGGTATTGAATTAGCCAATGCTTTTGCGGAAACTTTACATCCAAAACCGGTTGTTACATTTTTTAAAAATTTTGGAACCTCGCAAATCAAATTTGGAGAATTTGATATCGAATTTGTAGGAGCAAGAAAAGAAAGTTATCAGCAAAATAGCAGGAAACCTGAAGTTGAAATTGGTACAATTGAGGATGATCAAAATCGAAGGGATTTTACCATGAATGCTTTGGCCATTAGCCTGAATGAGGGCAATTTTGGAGCTTTGATTGATCCTTTTGAGGGTATTGAAGCTATCCAAAACAAAGTGATTAAAACACCATTAGAACCCAAAGCAACTTTTAGTGATGATCCTTTAAGAATGCTAAGAGCAATTCGCTTTGCTGCTCAATTGGGTTTTGAAATTGAAGCATCTACTTTTTTAGCAATTACCCAAAATTTGCATCGTATTAAAATTGTTTCACAGGAGAGAATTACGGATGAACTTAATAAAATCATGCTCTGCGATAAGCCTTCTTATGGTTGGGATTTATTGTATAAATCTGGTTTGTTGAAAGTCATTTTCCCGCAGATGGTTGATTTGCATGGAGCGGTTTATATAGATGGGTTAGGGCATAAAGACAATTTTTACCATACACTTCAAGTGCTTGATAATATTTGTGTAAATACCAATTCTATTTGGTTAAGATGGGCCGCATTATTACATGATATAGGCAAGCCGCCTACCAAAAAATTTGAAGAAGGACATGGTTGGACTTTTCATGGTCATGAAGTGGTGGGAGCTAGGATGGTTCCTAAAATTTTTGCCCAATTAAAATTGCCTTTGCATGAGCCAATGAAATATGTTCAGAAATTGGTATTGCTGCATTTGAGGCCAATCAGTTTAACAAAAGAAAATATTACGGATAGTGCTATCAGAAGGTTACTTTTTGATGCTGGTAATGAAATTGATGATTTAATGATGCTTTGTGCTGCAGATATTACCAGTAAAAACAAACAGAAAGTAAAGCGTTTTCTTCAAAATTTTGAGTTGGTAAAAGCAAAAATGCAACAGGTAGAAGAATCTGATAGACTCAGAAATTGGCAACCACCTATTTCTGGTGAATTGGTAATGGAAGTATTTGGGCTCAATCCCGGAAAGAATGTAGGCATTATAAAAGAAGCTATAAGAGAAGCTATTTTAGATGGACTGATTCCAAATAATTACGAAGCAGCTTATCAATATATGTTAGAAAAAGGGGAAGAACTGAACCTAAAACCCATCAAATAATCACTAATTTGCACCCAACCCTTAAATACCGGATTAAATGGCTATTTTAAAATTTAGAATTTATTTGGAAGAAGATGATGCTGTTTATCGAGATATAGTAATAAAGCATACACAAACTTTTCAAGACCTGCATTTTTCAATACTTAAGTCTTTTGAATTTGATTCGAAACACCAAGCAACATTTTATAGAAGCAATGATAAATGGCAACAGGGAAGGGAAATTAGCTTTGAGGTGTACAGCAAATCATACAAAGCAGAACCATTAATTATGGCTACTACATTAATTGGATCTGAAATACAAGATACCAATCAGAAATTCGTATATGAATATGATTTTATTAAGCATTGGACATTTTTGGTAGAATTAATTAATGTTAGCAAAGAAGAAAAAGCCAAAACCGAATATCCATCTATTTCAAGAACGGAAGGAATCGGGCCTCAACAATATGGAACTAAGAGTTTATTAGGTGATAAGTTTGCCGACATTGAGGAGAAATATGATTTAACAGAAACAATGGAAGGTTTTGGTGAAGAAGGAGAATCTTTAGAAGGTGACGTTGACGAAGAAACCAGTGATTCAGTTGCAGATGAAGACGATGCTCAAGAAGCAGATGGTGCTGATGAACAAAATGCAGATTTTGAAGAATAGTATTTTAAAAAAAGTTTTTGTTGTAGTTGGTCCAACAGCTATTGGTAAAACTAGTTTTGCTATTGAGCTTGCTCAATCTTTGGGAACCGAAATTATATCTGCTGATTCAAGACAATGTTTTAAAGAACTCTCCATCGGAGTTGCAAGACCGAGTAATGAAGAGTTAGCTAAAATACACCATCATTTTATTGCCACAAACTCAGTGGCAGAAGATATCAACGCAGGGTATTTCGAAAAATATGCTTTAGAAAAATCAAAAGACATTTTTCAGGAACATGAGTCTCTTGTAATGGTTGGTGGTACAGGGTTGTATATCAAAGCCTTTTGTGAAGGAATTGATCCAATGCCTATTATTTCTCCTGAAATAAGAGCTGGCATAATTAAGTCATATACTGAAAAAGGGCTTATTTGGTTACAGACTGAATTGAAACATAAGGATCCAGCATTTTGGGCTGTTGCTGAACAACAAAATCCTCAAAGATTGATGCGCGGACTAGAAGTTTATTTAGCAACTGGCCAATCGATTACTGTATTTAGAACTGCTGAAAAAAAGCATAGGGATTTTGAGATAATTAAGATAGGATTAGAAATACCATTGGATCAATTAACAGTTAGAATTAATCAAAGAGTAGATGGGATGATGAAATCAGGATTGCTTGATGAGGTTCAATCTGTAATTGGATTTAGGGAAAAAGCAGCATTGCAAACGGTAGGCTATAAAGAATTGTTTGATCATATTGATGGAAAAATCTCATTGGAGGAAGCAGTGCAACAAATAAAAGTTCATACACGCCAATACGCCAAACGTCAAATGACTTGGTTTAAAAAAGATCCTGCTATCAAATGGTATGATGCAACTAAAGTTTCTATTGAGGATATAACATATTAGTTTTTTTAAGGAGGATTTCAAATCGAGCCTGAACTCAAACAGATAATGTCATTCAATCCATTTGATGCGGAGGATTTCAAATCGAGCCTGAACTCAAACAGATAATGTCATTCAATCCATTTGATGCGGAGGATTTCAAATCAAGCCTCAAGGCAATGCCGTTAAACAATTTGCGAATGAGGCGTAAGCAATGAAAGTTGTTTGAGCCCCGATTTATCGGGGCGAGTTCTTTCATTGCAGCCGAATGAGAAAATTGTAGGCATTGAGTTGCAGCGAAGATTTGGAACCTCCTCATCAAATAGGGTTGGAAACCCTCATCAAATAAGTTTGGAAACTCTACAATAAATAGTGTTAGAAACCTCTCAACAAATAAATGTAGAAACGTATTTCAACAATAGACTTAAATAATATTCACTTCGCGCTCGAGTGTGATCCCAAATTTTTCTTGAACCGATTGGATGATTTGAGAAGAGAGCTCGTATATTTCTGATCCAGATGCTTTTCCATAATTCACCAATACCAATGCTTGTTTATTGTAGCAACCTGCATCACCATTTCTAAAACCTTTCCATCCACATTGCTCAATTAACCATCCTGCAGGCAGTTTCATTGCCTCATCATTTCTAAATCCTGGCAGTTCGGGGAAAGATTTTTTCAGCAAATCAAATTGATTGATAGGTATTACAGGGTTTTTGAAAAAACTTCCCGCATTACCTATTTTTTTTGGATCAGGTAATTTGCTGCTTCTAATATTAATAACCGCATCTGAAATGGCTTTGATAGAAAGGCTGCTCATTTTCATAGCTGCTAATTCTTGCTCAATTGCTCCATAACTGGTATTGAAGAGTGGTTCTTTTCTTAATTGATAAGTAACACTCAAAATAATGAATTGATTTTTTAGCGCTCGTTTAAAAACACTTTCCCGATAACCAAATGCACAATCTTTATTGCTGAATCGAACAATTTTTTTATCAGCAATATGATATGCTTCTAATTCATAAAACAGATCTTTTATTTCTACACCATATGCGCCAATATTTTGCATAGGGGAGGCGCCAACATTGCCAGGGATTAAACTAAGGTTTTCGATTCCGGCATATCCATTTGCTACACAATGCAAAACCAATTGATGCCAATTTTCACCAGCCATGGCCTTTATATAAATAAATGAGTCGTCCGTATTGATTACTTCAATTCCTTTCAAATCATTTTTAATTACCCAGCCATCGAAGTTCTTAGTGAATAGTATATTACTACCGCCACCTAAAACCAGTAATGGGTCTGATGATTTTTGTTGGTGCTCTATGATTTCTTCTAATGATTGGATGGAGCTAAAAGCAGAGAAATACCTGGATAATATTTCGATTCCAAAACTATTGTATGCTTGTAAGGAATGATTTTGCTCAATTTTCATATCTATCTAATAAACAGGATCAATGTTTGGAATAATATGAACTGATCTATATCTTTTATTGCTTTGCACAATCACCATTTGTTGGTGGATTGCTTTTTTACATTGTAATAAATAGGCAGCGTCTTTGGGCAATTTAATTAATATCTCCCATATGTATTGATTTCTAACCCTATCAACAATTGGTTGAGAAGGGCCATTGATCATTGATCCGTATGGGTTTTTAAGGCCCTGTGTAAATATATTGGCAGCTTCCTCAGCAATATATTTTTCCTTGTGCTTAAAAGTTACTTGAATCAATCTTGTAAATGGAGGATAATCAAAATGCTTTCTATTGTCAATTTCAAATTGAAATAAATGGTTGTAATTATGTTCTTTCACAAATTGTAAAACCGGATGATGGATATTGCTCACCTGAACCATTACTTTTCCATTGCCATCTTTTCTTCCAGATCGGCCACTTACTTGTTCCATCAATTGATAAGCTCTTTCATTGACCCTAAAGTCGGTAAAATTGAGGATGCCATCTGCATCGATTATTCCTACCAAACTTACATTCTCAAAATCCAATCCTTTCACAACCATTTGGGTACCTACTAAAATGTCAATTCTGTGTTGCTCAAATAAATGAATCAATGTGTCGTGGTCATTTTTGCCTTTTACACTATCATAATCCATTCTGGCAATTTTTGCATCAGGAAAGGATTCTGCTACCAGTTCTTCAATTTTTTCAGTTCCAAAATTCTTTTGAATAAAATGATGACTTCCACATGCGGCACATGTTTGAATTACTGGATAAGTTGTTCCACAATAATGACAGCTTAATTTATTTTTTGCTTTATGGTAGGTAAGGGTAACATCGCAATGCTGGCAATGGGGGATCCAGCCACAAGTATCACAAATCATGTATGGAGAATATCCTCGCCTGTTTTGAAATAAAATAATTTGTTTGTTTATAGCTAAAGTTGCTTCAATGGAAGAAAGCAATTCTGGTGATAAAGGGCTTTTTGTTTTCTTGGCCAAAGAGGTCTTTTTCAGATCTATTAGTTCTATAGTTGGCATTGCAACATCTCCAAAACGTTCAGTTAGGGTAACCAATCCATATTTTTCTTGCTGGGCATTATAATAAGTTTCGATAGAAGGAGTGGCACTTCCTAATAATACTTTTGCATTGAATAAGGAAGCATAATAGATAGCAGCGTCTCTGCAATGGTATCTTGGTGCAGGGTCTTGTTGTTTATAAGATGCATCGTGTTCTTCGTCGCAAATAATAAGGCCTAATTGCTTAAAAGGAAGGAATAGTGCAGATCTGGCTCCTAGAACAACTTTGGTTTCTCCAGATTTTATTTTATTCCAAATCTCCACTCTTTCGTTGGGATTAAATTTAGAATGATAAATAGCAATATGGCCCCCGAGACTTTTTTGTAATCGACGAATCATTTGTGCGGTTAATGCTATTTCTGGTAACAGATAAAGAACTTGTTTCTGTTGAAGTAACTGTTGCTCGATTAATTTTATATAAATCTGGGTTTTGCCACTTGATGTAACTCCATGTAATAAGCAGACCGATTTTTTCTCTAGTTGGGTGTTAATGCTTTCTAAAGCTTTTTGCTGCGCTGATGATAAAGAAAAATTCACTTTAATTTCTTTAGAAAGATTGGGTAATCTGTCTGTGTTCCTTTTCTCGATAATTAAAATTCCTTTTTCTACCAATCCTTTCAATTGTGCAAGTGATGCGTTGGCTTTTTTCAGCAATGCTGACTGTGTTACTTCGCCCTCTGTTTGTTTAAAATGTAAATAGGCTAGTAGTAGCTCCATTTGTTTAGGGGCTTTCCCGAAATTATTCAGCAGTAGTTCTATTTTTTCCTCACTATGATAAGAAGGATGCAATAAAATATAGGATGTTATTTTTTGTTTGTATTTTTCTTTTAATTCTTCCCAAATAAAACAGACTCCTTTTTCAATTAACTTTTTGATTACAGGGTAAGTATTATTGATATCCAGCAATTCCTGAACCTCACTTAACCTTAGTTCTTTTTTTATTTCCAAAGCTTCGGCTACAATGAATTCATTATCGGTTAAATCACTAAAGTCCATACTTCTTTCCTCATTCCATTGGAGTATGCTTTCACTTGAAAGTTTTAGATTGGCTGGTATGGCTGCCTGCATTACCTCGCCCTCGCTACACATATAATAATTGGCAATCCATTCCCAGAATGCTAATTGTTCTGCATGAATCAGCGGAAGTTCATCTAGTACATTTATAATCGATGAGGGATTAAAGCCAATGGGTATTGTACTGTGTATTTTTTTTACTATGCCTGCATATTTTTTATTTTTCCGAAGTGTTACTTCAACACGTATGCCTGGTTGAATAGCGTCTTTGAATTTATCTGGTACTGACCAGGTATAATTTTTAGGTAAAGCAAGCGGTATAATAACTTCTACAAACAAGGCTTTATTTTTTTCAAAAATACACTTATGGAGTGGGATATTGAATATATCGTTTTAATCCATCTTCCATTAACTGATAAATATGTTTTTTTAATGTTGGCACATCTGCAATTGTTAAACCATCTACTTGAACTTCGTCTAGGTAAACTGCTCTATTCATTCCAGGTGTTAATTCAAAAATACTTCTATAATGCAACCTTTTAAGTGTATCTATAAAAAGTATAGGCTTTATGGGTGTTTGTGTTTCTATAGCAATTCGGAATGCCCCGTCGTAAAAATTCTTTAAAGGTGCTTTGGTTTCATTGAAAGTTCCTTCAGGGAAGATGAAAATAGATACATTGTTTTTAATGGCTGCTTTTAATGCTCGTATGCTTTTAGCTCTTGCTGTTGCATTTTTTCGATTTACCAATACTACTGCAGCTCTGTAGATCCATCCAAAAAAAGGCACTTTTACCATTTCGTATTTACCCAATGCTCTAAAGGGCTGATGCATGCACAAAACAATTGGGGGGATATCCATGTAGGAAATATGATTTGCTACAAAAATGAATTGTTTTGATGGGTCGTGCGGGGATTCATAAATCTCGCCATGTTGAATGCCAATTAATATATACCAAATTCTCGCCCAAACTTTACAGAAAAAATAAACCAAATTACCGCCCCTTATTTTCCCAAATGGAATGGATAACATGATGAAAGGAAATACCAGTAGCATTGCAAGGATAAAAGTGGCAAATGCATAAATCGAGTAGATAAATTGCAGAAATCGAATTAATTGCTTCATTAGAAGCATTCAAGGTATAAAACAGATGAATACCCGCCAAAAAATAAAATTTTATTAGCAATTAATGAACCAAAAACGCCCATGCCAATTGCAGTCAGGGATGATTGTTTGATGAAATGTCTGCGTTGCATACTTGTATTTTTATTTCTTCAACAAATTCTTTATCTCTTCATCATTCCCTGTTAGTTGCCAACCCACTAATGAAACAGGAATAATTCCAGCTGCATAAAATTTTTCAAAGAAGTTATATAGTTTAAAATTGTTTTGTTGTAATCTGCCCATATCCATCATGAGTTTTTCTATGAGATATTTTCCAGTTACATAACAAGTGCCATAGGCAGGTTGACGCAAATACAAATGTTGTTCAAAACCTACTAAGCTTTCATCGCCTGTCCATCCTTTGGGTGTATACTCTACCTGGTATTTTCTTGCTTCTTCATAATTGATCATATTGGCCTGAGCATATAATGAAGCCAATCCTCTAGCACAACGTTGCGCCAGCATAATCCATACAAGTTCTCTTGCACGTGGATTTTCATCCCACATGCCTGCATGCATCAATGTTTCTTCCATACTGGTTGCCAATCCTTCGTCACGCATCATCCACATATTATAGGGCAATGCCTTTTTACGCAATAAACTTTCATGCGGTTCTTTGGTAAGGCCTGCTACTTCAAACCAATGTGTGGAATGAGAATACAATACCGCCGGTGCACGGTGACTGATGTTGGCAAAGAAATTGCGTTTTTCTTCAGGTACAAATTCACCTAAATGCTTTCGAAGCGCCGGCTCCATATATTCTTTTACAGGGAGTATTTTTTGCTCTTTTAAAAACCGCATCATGTTGGTTGCGGCTGCATCCGTTTGTTTTTTGTATTGTTCAACAGTTGAAAAGGGTGTAAGCTCCGGTAGATTTTTATTACGCTCTCTTTCCAGTTGAAGCGATGCATAGGCTCTTGTTAATTCGCGCTTAAGCAGCATCACTTCATCATCCCAGGTAAGCGAAACGAGCAATACATTTTTTAAATACCAATTATAATTTTCTTTTCCTATTCCTGAAGGGCCAGTTTTAAGTGGCAATTGTTTTTGAAGCCATGCAATGAGTTGAAGACTTGCATTTTTTGCAGCAGTATTGGCATTTTTTAATTCGGAACTGTTGTTTGCTGTTTTGCTTGCAAGTTCATCCAGCATTGTTACCTGGTCCTTTATATTGCCGATTCCTGCAGTCCATAAATCTTTTGCATTACCAGTAAGGTTTATTTTAGCCTGCTCATACAAAGACGGTATGATATTTAGTTCTGCCGTTAGTTTAGCAGCATCTGCATCCGAAAGGGGAAAATTGTATTTCCATAATTCAATGGCTGCAAAACTGTTTGGGCCTTCATGATCTGGCGTATCACTTTCTTCATTCCACACAATGGCATAAAAAGCAGGATCTCGCACCCATGGTTGTAAAATGCGGCAGTTATAATCCAGTGCATTCATTTCGGCAAGGAGCAATACATAGTCCACCCTTTGTTCAGTTGACCAGCCGGTAGTATCCATCTTAGCATGGCGTGTTTTGTATTGTGCTAATGTTTGCTGAATCTTTACAATGGTCTCTTTTCGATAATCGGGAATGCCATTAGGCAAGCTTGTACGTTCAAGCGATCGTAATTCTTTGCACAATTGTAAAAGGGAAGGATAAGTATTTGTTTTTATTTGTGCAACAGCGTTGAACAGCAATAAACAGGCAAATAATAGGGTTGTAAATTTTTTCATGATGAATGATTAATCGAGTTTCACTATTTGCCTTTTGTAGCCATGTCAATAAACGATGCAATATCTTTTTTAAATTTAACAGCTGATGCAGGTTCTAAATACATCATGTGTCCAGCCGGGTAATACTTATAACTTATATTATTCCTTATAGCCGGTTCCAAACCCAAGTGGTCTAGTGTATATTCTATTCCTAAAAAAGGAGTTGCCAGGTCATAGTATCCATGCATTACCAGCACTTTTAGATCAGGATTGCGGCTCATAGTTTCTGCAAGGTCAATGCCGGTGTGCGGAGGCGATGGCATGGCTCTAGAATTTGAACTTTTTGCATGTTTCCAATCCCATTCAAAACCTTCGGTACCGCCTGCGGATGTGTGATAATAATAATTTTTATCAACTTTCAAAGTGTTATAATAGTAATCAAGAAATACGGAAGTATATGCAGGGGAAACGGAGGTGCTTTGCGCATCAAAATTTGCATTTTCGGCCAATAGATTTTGTGAAACTCCTTTATATCTTGTATCCAATCTTCCTACATTCATGTGTTCAGTTCTTAACAATTCCTGTCTGAACTGGGAGGGGTTGAAGCGCAGATTAGCTTTTATCACATACTCTTTGCTTAATCCTGTTAAGCTTGCAATTTTACTTGCCATCTTGTCTTTCTCCAAAGCAGTTATTGCACTACCCTTCATTAAAGCACTGGCATATTCTCCCGTTGCAAACTCTCTGGCATTTTTTAAAAAACTTTCCAAGTCTGCAGGCTTATTTTCTATTTTATTATGATACCATGCAGTAGCTGCATAAGTGGGCATATATCCTATAAACGGAAAATCATCTCCGGTTTGGAATGCAATTGTGCGGTAATCCATTAATACAGAAACAAGGATCACCCCATTCATAGCCAATCCTTTTTCCTGTAAATAATTAACTACTCCACCTGAGCGGATTCCTCCATAACTTTCACCCAATAAAAACTTTGGCGAGTTCCATCTGTTATTTTCTGTAGTGAATTGATAAATGAACTGACTAACGCTTTTAATATCCTGATCAACTCCCCAAAAATCTTTATTCTTTGCTTTACCAATAGCATGGCTGATACCAGTGCCTACGGGATCAATCATTACAAGATCGCTGATGTCTAAAACTGTATTAATATTGTCTTCCGACCTGTAGGGAGGAGGGGGTGTGTTTTCAGGATCATTTACCACTGCTCTTTTCGGTCCCAAAATGCCCATATTTAACCAAAAAGAAGAAGAACCCGGGCCACCGTTATAAGCAAAGGTTATTGGCCGTTTACTCATATCATTCTCGCCTTCTTTTGTATAGGCCGTATAACCAAACAAAGCGATCCCTTCATTTTTTTCATTTTTTAAAATCAAGGCTCCGGCAGTAGCTATGTAGTTTACTAGTTTGCCATTAATAGTAATACTGTGTTTGGTAACGGATTTTACCGCCGCGGGTATAGCTGTTGAATCAAAACCACCTGATTTTGATTGTGCATTCACAACGAAATGAAAAGTTATCAGCAATAGAAAAAAAAGTTGTTTCATGATGTATGTTTTAGATGTTTAAATTAGTTGAAGATGTTGTGATTTTTTAGATTGTTATTTGACGATAAATGTAAGAACAGGCAAAGCCTACAATTACGAATATTGAAAATCTAAAAAGTTGCTGCTGTGTATTGTTCAATTCCATTGCAGATTAATTTCTGCATAAGATACTAACTAAATAATATCAATCCGATAATTCAAATGCTTTTTGATTTGAATGTTTGCATGTTGTGGATATATGCCAAAAACCGAACTTCCACTGCCGCTCATGCTCGCATAAATAGCGCCATCTGCATATAAAGCGGATTTAGTTTCAGCAATTTCAGGATGCGCTTGCATGATGGGGGCTTCAAAATCATTTTTTAAAAGATGTTTCCATTCTTTGATAGGTAATTGAATGATTTCTTGAATAGATTTTGTGGGTGTTTTTGGTTGTATTTGTTCAAATGCCCATTTGGTATTTACATGTATGCCAGGGTGAATCAATACAAATGTATAGTTGCTTAGATCCAAAGAAATTGATTCGAGTATTTCACCTCTTCCTGTAGCAAATACGGGCTTATTTAAAATGAAAAAAGGGCAATCACTGCCTAGTATTGCAGCATAATTGATTAGCTGTTCAGCAGATAAATTTAACTGAAACTTTTCATTCAATAATAGTAATGTAAACGCCCCATCTGCACTTCCTCCACCCAATCCTGCGCCCATAGGAATATGTTTGTGCAAATGCATTTTTATTGCAGGTAAATCAGGAAAATCTTTTTTTAATAATTGATAGGCTTTGATGCATAAGTTATTTGCAGCATCTCCGGGAATAGCAATTCCAGTTGAGGAAAATTCAATATCATTGAGCGTATTTAATGCTCTATCTGATTGATTTTGTACTATTGAATTGGATTGGTTTAGCACAATAATTTCCAATATATCTTTTAATCCAACAGGATAAAAAACAGTTTCTATATTGTGAAATCCGTCTGCACGCTTACTGGTTATGTGTAAGCCTAAATTAATTTTGCAGTTGGGAAATTGAACCACTATTTTCTTTTATTGAGTTCGTCTCTGATTGCGATAGCCCTGATATAATCTTCTGATTCTAATACATCATTTAATAATGTATTCAATTCTTCGATGCTTAATAAACTTAAATCATCTCTTCCAGAGCCAGTTTCTTCTATGCCAACAGCTTCGCCTCTGTTTTTCTTTGGTGCTCCATCCTCCATTAAAATACCTGCGCTTTCTAAAATATGTTCATAGGTAAAAATTGGGCAACCAAAACGAACTGCTAATGCCAAGGCATCACTTGTACGTGAATCAATTTCAACCGTATTATTTTCGGTAAAGCAAACCAACTTAGAATAAAATATCCCTTCTTGTAAATCGGTGATAATAATTTCTTGTAATTCAACACCAAATGCATTCATGAAATTCTTCATCAAATCGTGGGTGAGGGGGCGGCTTGGTTGCATATGCTCTAGGGCTACTGCAATGGCTTGTGCTTCAAACCCACCAATTACAATAGGCAACCTGCGCAAACCATTCATTTCTCCCAAAACAACAGCATAAGAATGCGTTTGGGTAATGCTATGAGAAAGTGCCGCAATCTCCAATTCAATTTTCTTCATAATACCCACGAAAATAACTCAAAAAACCACATCAAATACCTTGTTGCTGCTGTTTGTTGGTTCAACCATTAAAATTGCATGTTCCAGATGGCAAAAACATGATCCTTTGATGCTTAAACGTCCGTTTGTACTGTCAATTAGATTTCTCCTTTATTAAACGGTTTTTTTATCACATATTGCATTACAATTTTTTTAAATGCCCAAAATTCAAATCAACGAAATACCCTCAAATCCACTTATTGCTGGATACGAAGCCCAGTTTATACATACAGAGTCGGCCACTTTTTCTCATGTACGTGCAGTTGCTGGTGCATTATTACCACTCCATGCACACCCACATATTCAAGCTTCTTATGTGTTGGAAGGGGAATTTGAATTAACCGTTGATGGCATAGCTTATCAATTAGTGCCAGGACAAGTATTTGTTATTCCGTCTAATGTGCCGCATAGCGGAAGAGCCATTACAGACTGTTTTATACTAGATGTATTTACTCCTGTGAGAGAAGACTATCGAGAGAAAGGAGGCGTTGTGCTATAAAGCAGAAAGTAGAAAGTAGAAAGTAGAAAGCAGAAAGAAGAGAATTATTGGATCATTTGAAAAGTTTAATCCAATAATTCATCTTTTATCTTTTATAATTCTTAAGAAGCTGCGTGCAACTTCTTAATCTCCGCAGTTAATTGTGGCAATATTTCAAAAGCATCCCCAACTATTCCATAATCAGCTGCTTTAAAAAATGGAGCTTCCGGATCTTTATTTATTACTACAATCACTTTACTTCTGTTTACACCAGCCAAATGCTGAATGGCGCCAGAAATACCAATGGCAATATACAAGTTAGGCGCAATTTGAACACCGGTCTGACCTACGTGTTCGTGGTGTGGTCTCCAATGCGCATCACCAACAGGTCGGCTACAAGCAGTAGCAGCGCCTAATTCTTTGGCCAAGTCTAATAAAATTCCCCAATTCTCTGGACCTTTTAATCCTCTACCACCACTTACTACTATATCGGCTTCTGTTAAAGGTATTTCTCCTACAATTTTATTTACTGCAGTTACTTTTATTTTAGAAGCATCAACATTTATTGCTAAAGGATTAACGGTTGCAGTACCTTCTCCTGCTAGAGTTTTATAACCATTCGGATTCAAAGAAATTACTTTAATAGAAGAGCTGATATTGATGTTTGCAAAAGCTTTGCCTGAGAATACGGTTTTCTTTACAATAAATCCGTTGGATGTATCTGGTAAAGCACAAGCCCCTGTTACAATTCCCGCTTTTAATCTTGCTGCAGTTCTTGCAGATACTGCTTTGCCAGTTTGGTTATGTGAGAACACCAAAACAGTTGCACCGCTGGTAGTAAGGGCTTCAGCCAACACTTTAGCATACACTTGAGCATCAACATTATTCAATGAATCGTTGGCAACTTGATGTATCGTTGAAACACCATATTTACCTAATGCAGTTAAATCATCTGTAACTGTACCTAAAACAATACCTGCAGCTGTTGTGCCTAATTGTTTGGCTAAATCGGAACCATAGGTAAGCGCTTCTAATGAAGATTTTTTAACCTGACCATTTGAATGATCGATGAATATTAAAACTGACATATCGGAGAATTAAGAATTATGAAATATGAATTATGAAATACCTTTTGGAATGATCATTTATGAGTTGTGGATTAAATAGCTTTGGCTTCTTCATGTAATAAACGCACCAACTCTGCAACATTATCTGCTTCAACCAATTTTACACCTGCTTTTGCAGGAGGCAATTCAAAACTTACTATAGATGTAAGCGCATCAGCTGCAGTTGGTTCAACCACTTTTAATGGCTTGGTTCTTGCCGCCATGATACCACGCATGTTAGGAATTCTTTGCTCAGCAACCCCTTTTTGACAACTTACAACTACTGGTAATTCAACCGCTGATTCTTCTTCACCACCCTCAATTTCTCTTGTAACTGTTGCAGTGTTTCCAGCTAATTCAAATTTAGTAGCCAATGAAATGTAAGGTGTATCAGTAAGTTCAGCAATCATTCCTCCGATAGAAGATCCATTGTAATCAATGGTTTCTTTTCCAGTGAAAATAATATCATATCCACCTTCTTTTGCAATTGCTGCAATTTGCGCTGCTATATAAAAACTATCACTGCTGTCTGTATTTATTCGAATAGCTTCGTCTCCACCCAATGCCAATGCTTTTCTTATGATTGGTTCTGCTTCAGCACCACCAACAGTAACTAAATGAATTGCAACTGAAGCATCTTTTTCTTTTAATTCGATGGCTCTTACCAAAGAATACCATTCATCATATGGATTAATAATCCATTGAACACCAGCTTCATCAAATTTTTTATTCCCATCTGTAAAAGCAATTTTAGACGTTGTGTCTGGCGTTTTACTGATACACACTAAAATCTTCATATAAATTGAGGTTTAACTTTAAATGGTTGTTTATGCAACTATTTGCAAATATAGTAAGGTTTAGATAGTGGCAAAACAATTCTTGTAATATTTATTGATGAAATTTTGTTAAAAAAGCTTCTTTTCTATTCTTGTATATTTGTTGTATGGATAGAATTGAGAGAATCAAGGAGTTTTTATTAGCAAATCCAAATGATAACTTTCTTAGACATGCATTGGCATTGGAATTAATTAAAACGGGTGATAATGCAGCAGCAAGAAGTTTATTTGAATCAATACTTGAAGCATCTCCTGATTATATAGGGTCTTATTACCATTTAGCTAAATTGCTAGAGCAAATGGGGGAGCGAGAATTAGCCATTAAATGGTACGAAAAAGGAATGGCTGCTACCAAAATTGCCAAAGACCAACATGCATACAATGAGTTGCAAGGGGCTTATGAGGATTTGGTTTACTAGCTTGAAAATAATTGGCTAATGATGATCGACTTTTTAAAAATAGGCATTAAAATTTCCAACAATCTTAAAAATTTAACCAGTAATCATTTAGCAAAAATCGTTTAATGGAAAAACCAACTTCTTATTGCGATGCAGTTTCGCGAATGGAAAAAAGCAATGTGCATCGTATCTATCACGACACCGCTTATGGGTTTACCATACATGACGATAACGAATTATTCGAAAGATTGATTTTAGAAATTAATCAGGCTGGATTGAGTTGGACAACCATTTTAAACAAGCAAACTAATTTTAAAAAAGCTTATCATGGTTTTGATATTAAAAAAGTAGCAGCCTATAAAGAAAAAGACAGAAATCGTTTATTGAATGATGCTGGCATCATTAGGAATCGGTTGAAAGTAGATGCTGCTATCCATAACGCTAATGTGATTCTTCAATTGCAAAAAGAATTTGGGTCTTTTAAAAATTGGTTGGATACCAATCATCCATTAACCAAAACCGAATGGTTGAAATTATTTAAGCAAACATTTAAATTTACGGGTGGAGAAATTGTGAATGAATTTTTGATGAGTGCCGGATATTTAAAAGGCGCTCATATTGAAACCTGTGCTATACATCAAAAAATAATAAAGTCTAAGCCTAAATGGTATCAATGCTAGATTTTTGTATATTGTATTATGAAAAGAATGAACCAACAGCTGCCTTATGGCCTTAAAAGGCCAATTGTTACAATTGTAACTTTTTTTGTTTTCAATTGCATTGGTATAATGCCTCTATTAGCTCAATCGAGCAACGACCCAATTATTAACGCAATCATTAAAGAAGCAACATCCAATTCGCAGCTTCAAAGAATGAGTCATGAGTTAATGGATGGAGTAGGGCCTCGTTTAGTTGGTTCTTCCAAAATGACTCAAGCAAGTGATTGGGCAATTGCACAGTATAAACAATATGGTATTGATGCCAGAAGAGAAAACTATGGCACATGGCGTGGATGGGATAGGGGTGTAAGTCATGTAGATATGATGAGTCCATGGATAAAATCTTTAGAAGCTACTCAGTTGTCTTTTAGCCCAGCAACAAAGAAGCCAGTGGTAGCAGAAACAATTATATTGGCCGATGTGGCAGATTCACTAGCATTTCAACAATGGCTTCCCTCTGTGAAAGGTAAGTTCGTATTGATTTCTATGCCTCAACCAACTGGCAGACCTGATTATAATTGGCAGGAATTTGGTACAAAAGAGTCTTTCGATAAAATGAAAAAAGAAAGAGCTGCTCAAACAGATGCCTGGAGAAAAAGAATTGCAAAAACTGGTTTTAATAGTCGCCAGCTAGCTGCTGCACTCGAAAATGCAGGCGCTGTTGGAATTGTTGCCAGTAATTGGTCAAGTGGATTTGGAGTAAATAAAATTTTTGATGCATCCACTAAAAAA
>JBILRH010000147.1:0-4220 GCA_044372715.1 Sediminibacterium sp.
ATATGGAACAATTTGCCCAGTTTCAAATACCTCCAATGGCATTAATTACTTTTGCCGAAAATGCATTTAAACATGGCGAGTCAGGTGGAGCGGAAGAACCTATTGATATTTATATTTCGATCGAAAAAAACAAATTAAATTATAGGGTTGCTAATAAAATTGGAAATAATATTTCAAAAAATCAAAATAGTGGAATCGGCATACCAAACTTAGCAAAAAGATTAAACATTCTTTATCCAGAAAACCATAAATTACAGTTTGATATTTCAACAACACATTATATTGCTAATTTAGAAATTAACCTATAACATTGATACACGCCATAGCAATAGACGACGAAGAGAATGCACTAGGAATAATCCACAATTATAGTTCAAGCATCAGCGAATTTAAGTTACACCATGTTTTTTCGGACCCTTTAAAAGGATTGGAATTTATTCAATACAATGAACAAATAAACTGTGTGTTTTTAGACATTCAAATGAACCGTTTAAATGGATTAGATCTCGCAAAAAAAATAAACAAAAGAATAAAAGTCGTATTCACTACTGCCTATCCCGATTTTGCCTTGCAAGGATATGAACTAGATGTTGCAGATTACCTATTAAAACCATTTTCGCCGGATCGATTTAATCGATCCATTCAAAAAGTACGCGCCCTTTTACTTGGTATAGATAAGCGTCCAATTGTTAAATTAAAACCAGATATGCAAGATGTGATTTTTGTACGAACTGATTACAAAACACAAAAGATTCGCATAATGGATATTTCATTTATTGAAGGGTCGGGCAACTATGTAACCATTCATGTAGGAAAGTTAAAATACTTAGTATTACAAAATTTAAAAAGCTTTGAAGAACAGTTAATGCCCTATGATTTTATGCGCATCCACAAATCGTATATAATATCTTTAACTCATTTAGATAGCATAGAAAAATCATCCGTAAAGATTGGAGAGATAGACATTCCCCTTAGTGACTCTTATAAAGAAGCTTTTCATCAATTTCTAGATTCAAATTACAAGCAGTTTTAAGAGACTTACTCGTTTTCTACTCGCTTATTTTCGTATATTCGTTTTTGTATGGATCAAGTACAAATAGAAAATATTAACCCCCTAATAGTAAAGTATTCTTTAGACGAAGATCAGGAAAAAAAAGAAATCATCAGGCACTACCGTGCATTGCTAAAAAGCTTGCGTCCTAAATTAAAAAAAGGAGACAAAGAATTGTTGAGGCATGCATTTGAAATGGCCGCCAATGCGCATAAAACCATGCGCAGAAAAAGTGGCGAACCCTACATTTTTCACCCGCTTGCAGTGGCGATGATTTGTGTAGAAGAAATTGGCTTGGGCGTAAGAAGTACTATCTGCGCTTTACTGCACGATACGGTAGAAGACACTGATATTTCTTTAGAAGATGTAGAGTTGGAATTTGGAATAGAAATTGCAAAAATTGTAGACGGTCTTACCAAAATTTCCAATGTTATTGACACCAATACCAGCCAGCAAGCAGAAAATTTTAAAAAGATTTTACTTACGCTTACCGATGATCCTAGGGTAATCTTAATCAAGCTGGCAGATCGTTTGCACAATATGCGCACCCTCGATCATATGAAACGAGAGAAGCAATTAAAGATTGCTTCTGAAACAGTTTGGGTTTATGCGCCACTTGCTCATAGAATGGGGCTGTATAATATAAAAACAGAATTGGAAGATCTTTCCATGAAATACATGGAAGTAGATGCATATAAAGAAATTGCTAAAAAACTATCTGAAACAAAAAGAGAAAGAACTCGATACGTAAATGAATTTATTCGACCAATTAAAGAAAAATTAATTGCCGGTAATTTTGATTTTGAAATTTATGGTCGTCCAAAAAGCATTCATTCTATTTGGAGTAAAATCAAAAAGAAAGCGGTTTCATTCGAACAGGTATACGATCTTTTTGCCATCAGGGTAATCTTAAATTCTCCTCAAGAAAAAGAGAAAGAAGATTGCTGGAAAGTGTATTCAATGATTACAGACGAATACAACCCTTCGCCCGAGCGTTTAAGAGACTGGTTAAGCAACCCCAAAAGCAATGGCTACGAAGCTTTACACACAACAGTTATGGGACCACAGGGCAAATGGGTAGAGGTTCAAATTAGAACCAAAAGAATGAATGAGATTGCAGAAAAAGGTTTGGCTGCACATTACAAATACAAGGAAGAAAACAGCAACGAAGACCGTTTTGATAAATGGTTCGGTCAAATTAGAGAAGTTTTGAGCTCACCTGATACTGATGGAGTAGATTTTTTACAGGATTTTAAAACATCTTTTTTAGCAGAAGAAATTTATGTGTACACACCAAAAGGAGAAGTAAAAATGCTTCCTACAGGTAGTACTGCGCTTGATTTTGCTTTTGCCATACACTCTGCCATAGGCACCAAATGTATTGGGGCAAAAGTGCATCACAAACTCGTTCCCATTGGGCATAAATTAAGAAGTGGCGATCAGATAGAAATCATTACCAGCAATAAACAGAAACCTTCTGAAGATTGGCTGAATTTGGTTGTAACCGCTAAGGCAAAAAATAAGATCAAAGACTCTCTTAGAGAAGAAAAAAGAACTATAGCGGAAGACGGGAAGTATTTTTTGCAAAGAAAATTAGAATCGATGGGGGCAGCTTATAGCCAACACAACATAGAAGAGCTAGCCCAGTATTATAAATTAACTTCTCCCTTAGACCTACATTATAAAATTGCCACTAAATTCATCGATTTAAGAGAGCTCAAAGAATTTCATGTTTTAGGAGATAAACTAGAAATCCCTAAACCAAAACCCCTTGTTGTAGAAACACCATCAGAATTAGCCCCTAAAACACATTCAAAAAAAGATTCTGAACTAATTATTTTTGGGGAGAGTAGTGATAAAATCATGTATACCCTAGCCAAATGCTGCCATCCTATTCCTGGAGATGATGTTTTTGGTTTTGTAAGCACTGGAAAAGGATTAATTATTCACAGAACTACCTGCCCAAATGCAACTCAATTATTGGCCAATTATGGTCATCGGGTTGTTAAAACCAAATGGGCCAAAAACCAGGAAATCTCTTTCTTAACAGGTTTAAAAATCATTGGCCTAGACGATGTTGGCGTTATTAATAAAATAACCAATGTTATCAGCGGAGACCTTAAAATAAATATTTCAGGTCTAAGCATCGATTCCAGAGAGGGGCTTTTTGAAGGAACCATTAAAGTATTTGTGCACGATAAAGAAGAGCTTGAAGTGCTTGTAGAGCGGCTTAAATCGCTAAATGGCATTCAAACCGTGGATCGTTTTGAAACGGAGAGTTAATTAATTTATTCTATCCCTGATGTATTAAAGTCATACAAATCTTCGCTGTTGCTAAATACCTACAATTTTCTTCATTCGGCTACAATGAAAGAACTCGCCCCGACAAATCGGGGCTCAAACAGCTTTCATTGTTTACGCCTCACTCAAAAATTGTTTAACGGCATTTAGCAAAGGCTTGATTCTGCATGACATTTTCTACATCTTGCTCTGAATAAATTAATTAGGCATTAGTAATGCCAACCCCTATTTTTGCGCCTTAGAATATACACTATGGTAGACGTTATTTTAGGATTACAATGGGGTGATGAAGGAAAGGGTAAAATAGTAGACTTTTTTGCACCCAAGTATGATATTGTTGCACGTTTTCAAGGCGGGCCAAATGCAGGCCATACGCTTTATGTAGAAGGCAAAAAAATGGTGCTTCATCAAATACCTTCTGGTATTTTTCACCAAAATAAAGTAAATATTATTGGAGGTGGCGTTGTACTAGATCCGGTAACACTAAAAAGAGAATGCGACGCTGTTGCAGCTTATGGAATTGATGTTAAGAAAAACTTGTTTATTTCTGAAAGAACCAATATTATCGTTCCTACGCATCGTGCCTTAGACAAAGCTTCAGAGTTATCAAAAGGAGATAGTAAGATAGGATCTACCTTAAAAGGTATTGGACCTGCTTATATGGACAAAACTGGAAGAAATGCATTGAGGGTTGGAGATTTATTGGATAAGAATTTTACTAGCCAGTATATAAAGCTTCGTTTAAAACACCAAAAACTCCTCGATAATTTTCATTTTATAGAAGATATTTCGGCTTGGGAGGAAGAATTTTTTGAAGCCCTGGAGTTCTTGAAAACATTGAATGTGATCAATTGCGAATATTATATCA
>JBILRH010000001.1:0-65557 GCA_044372715.1 Sediminibacterium sp.
CAGAAAATGACCCTGAAGATTTAGGAGCTATTTATAGATTGGATATGCAAGTACCGTCTTCGGGAGATTATGGAATTATTGTGGAGTGCTTGGATGGGGCTACCATTTATCGCAACAATGGAATCATTGGAACAACCTATCCTTCAGGTATTAATAATATCATGAACTTTACGGGCAATAGCGTATCTCTTGTACCTGCAAGCGGTAATCAAAATCAATTCTGGTATTTCTTTTACGATACAAGAGTTTCCACTGCTGGATGTGTGAGCAATAGAGTTCCGATTATTGCAGCGCCCAACACTACAGCAACTATTGCTCAAATTGCCGATTCATTGGTATCGAGTATTAAAACTGGAACCTTCCAATGGATATTTAATGATACGGCTACAGTAATTGCAGCTAGTGGCTCGTCTATCAAACCAACCAGATCTGGTAATTACAAGGTTGTGGTTTCCGATGCACTAGGGTGTACAAGAACTTCAGCCAATATAAATTATACAATTACCGCTATCAATACGGTTAACCCTCAAGCAATTAAATTAACTGTTTCACCAAATCCAAACAATGGTGTTTTCCAATTGTCTTTTGAAGTGGCAAATAGAAGTGATTTATCCATAGAGATTTTAAACGCTTCGGGTCAGCGAGTATTTACCAATACACAATCAGGTTTCATAGGCAGGTACAACAAAACAATTAATTTACAAAAATTGAGCAGTGAGTTTTATTTACTTAAAATTCAACACGATAAAAAGACTTATTTACAAAAAATCATTATCCAACGATAAATAATCAAAACTTAAAAGATCTTTCTTTGATTATAAAGAAATTTTAAAATGCAATCGATGCCATAGTTCCAAAATAGCTATGGCATCTTTTTTATAGCAATATTCATTACATTGCAATAAATAATTGTTATGGCACAGGAATGGCAAATGGGAATTGTTACAAAAATTGTGGATGAAACCCATAGTACCAAAAGATATTGGATACAGATGCCAGCAATGGAAAAATTTGATTTTACGCCAGGACAATTTGTAACACTCGACCTTCCTATCCATGAGCAAAAAAATAAAAGATGGAGAAGTTATTCTATTGCTTCCGCTCCAGATGGTAGCAATACTATTGAATTGGTTATTGTATTGAATGAATTTGGCTTAGGAACTCCTTATTTATTCAAAGAAGTAGCTGTAGGTTCTGAATTAACATTGAGAGGACCTCAAGGTAAATTCACCATGCCGGAAAATTTAGATAAAGATCTTTACTTAATTTGTACAGGAACTGGAATTGCTCCTTTCCGTTCAATGGCAAATTTTATTCATACTACTAAACTTCCTCATCAACAAGTACATATTATTTTCGGTTGTAGAAAATTTGAAGATGGATTGTACATTAACGAATTAAAAGCGCTAGAAAAAGAATTAACAGGCTTCCATTTTCATCCTTGTTATTCCAGAGAAGAAAATATTTCAGAAGGTCAACACAAGGGATATGTGCACGATGTATATGAGCAATTATTAAATGCTGCAAAATCGGCAGATGGTGCTTTGCCTGAGGCTTATTTTTATCTTTGCGGATGGAAGAATATGATCGATAGCGCCAAAGAAAAAATTGTTGCACTTGGATACGATAAAAAAGCCATACACTTAGAGCTTTACGGTTAACGGATAAATGAACGGATTAACGGATCGATTAAAAAATCTTTTAACTTATGGCGTTCTCCATTAACGTTCCCATTAAGTTATGGCATTCCCCATTAACTTACTGCATTTAATACCAACTGCTTCACCTCACTTAATGCAATTCTTTCTTGTTTCATCGAATCGCGGTAGCGAATGGTTACCATATTGTCTTCTTTGGTTTGATGGTCGATGGTAACGCAAAATGGCGTACCGATTGCATCCTGGCGTCTATAGCGTTTACCAATAGCATCTTTCTCTTCGTAAAAACATTTGAAAGATCCTTTACAATCGTCCATTAATTGACGGGCAATTTCAGGCAAACCATCTTTTTTAACCAATGGAAGTATGGCTAATTTATTAGGAGCAATTTTTGCAGGAATTCTTAAAACAGTTCTACTATCAGTTGTTCCATCTTCTTTGGCAATGATTTCTTCTTCGTATCCATTACATAAAATCAATAAGAACATTCTGTCTAACCCAATAGAAGTTTCTACAACATAAGGAATATAGTTGCCAAATGGTTTACCAGTTGTTTCATCTATATCATTATCGAAATACTGTTGTTTCTTTTTACTGAATTCTTGATGGCTTTTTAAATCGAAATCGGTACGGCTATGTATACCTTCTAATTCTTTAAAACCAAAAGGAAATTCATATTCAATGTCTAATGCTGCATCGGCATAATGCGCTAGTTTAACATGATTGTGAAAACGGAATTTATCCGCAGGCAGGCCCAAACTCATATGCCATTTCATTCTTTCTTCTTTCCAGAAATTGTACCATTCCATTTGAGTTCCAGGTCTTACAAAAAATTGCATTTCCATTTGCTCAAATTCGCGCATGCGAAAAATAAATTGGCGTGCAACAATTTCATTGCGGAAAGCCTTACCTGTTTGTGCTATACCAAATGGAATTTTCATTCTAGCGGTCTTTTGCACATTCAAGAAGTTAACGAAAATTCCTTGTGCTGTTTCTGGTCTTAAATAAATGGTATCTGATTCTTCTGCAACCGAGCCCAATTGAGTAGAAAACATCAAATTGAATTGGCGGATCTCCGTCCAGTTTCCAGTTCCACTAACCGAACAAACAATTTTATTATCGGTGAGCAATTGTTTCAATCCTACAAAATCATCGGCCCCTAAAAGTTGCTCCATTTGAGCAATGATGGCATCTGCTGTTGCATTATCTCCAGCTTCTCTAAATTGATCTGCTTTTGCTTCTATCAAATGATCTACACGGTACCTTTTTTGACTGTCTTTATTATCGATCATCGGATCGCTGAAATTATCAACGTGACCGCTTGCTTTCCAGGTGGTTGGATGCATGAAAATAGCGGCATCAATACCCACAATATTATCATGTAGTTGAGTCATGCTCTTCCACCAATAATCGCGGATATTCTTTTTTAATTCCGAACCATTGGGGCCATAATCATAAACGGCACTTAATCCGTCGTAGATTTCGCTGCTAGGAAATACAAAGCCATATTCTTTGGCATGCGATATAATTGCTTGAAAGGTATTTTCGGTAGTATTGCTCATAGAGGCGCAAAAATAAGTGATTCCAATTTTAAAAGGGCATCCTATTGCAACTTATCGTTTTGTTGGTGCCGATCTTTATCTCGAAGGGTTTTTTTAGCCATATTTTTCTCCAATGCCTTGGTTAAATCAACCCCGGTTTGATTGGCCAAGCAAATCAATACCCAAAGCACATCGGCCATTTCATCTGCTAAATCATGGCCTTCATCGGATTTTTTAAAGGACTGTTCCCCATATTTACGAACCATTATACGGCTTAGCTCCCCTACTTCTTCCATCAAAATTCCCAAATTGGTGAGTTCATTAAAATACCGAACCCCAATGGTCTTGATCCACTGATCTACTTTTTCTTGTGCTTCCGCAATGGTTAATGCATTTTGTTCACTCATAACTTGTCATTTATATTTCTGCTTTCCTCTTTCTGCTTTCCTCTCTATTCTTTCTACTTTCTACTTTCTGCTTTCTTCTTTCTGCTTTCTGCTTTCTGCTTTCTGCTTTCTGCTTTCCTCTCTATTCTCTGTTCTTACTATCGATTAGAATCGTAACAGGCCCATCATTGGTTAATTCAACCTGCATATCAGCTCCGAAAATACCGGTTTGAATGGGTTTGCCTAAATCAGCGCTTAATTGTTGAATCAATTGCTCATACAAAGGAATGGCTATTGTTGGTTTAGAAGCTTTAATATAAGAAGGTCGATTACCCTTTTGCGTGCTCGCATGCAAAGTGAACTGACTGATTAATAAAATTCCTCCATCAAGCTCTTTCACCGAACAGTTCATTACACCTGCTGCATCGTTAAAAATGCGCAGATTCACCATTTTATTAGAAAGCCATTGAATGTCTTCCATAGAATCTGCGTCTTCTATACCTACCAATACCATCAATCCTTGTTGGATCGCCCCATTTAATTTTCCTTCAACACTAACTGATGCAGAAGATACCCGCTGAATAACTACACGCATTGCTTGATTTTTTATCCGAAATTTGACCCCATGAAGATAGATATTAGCAAGGAAATTCAGTTTCAAACTGCAAGAAGTGGTGGAAAAGGAGGCCAAAACGTGAATAAAGTAGAAACCATGGTTGAGGGAAGGTGGTTAGTGGCCGAATCTTTGCTTTTTTCAGAAGAACAGAAAACCATTATTTCCGAAAAACTAGCCAATAGAATTACAGGGGAAGGATATTTATTGGTAAAATCCCAGGAAGAAAGGTCTCAATTAGGCAATAAGGCAATTGTTATTGATAAAATCAACCGATTGCTTACAAGAGCTTTGGAAAAGCAAAGACCCCGAAAAGCAACAAAGCCCACAAAGGCTTCTAAAGAAAAAAGAATTGAATCGAAAAAGAAGCTGGGCATTAATAAAATTTTTAGAAAAAAAATTGATGCCCGTAACCTATAGCAAAACACTATTTTTACTGAGTAATTATAGCTATGGCAGATAGTTAAATAGAACGCATAAAAAAAGAGCATTGAGCGAAATAAAAAAATTAGCAAGTCAAACCATGTGGTACGGGGTTCCTACAATTGCAAGTAGGTTTCTTGGCTACTTGATGAATCTCTCTTTGCCCTTGTTTTTTGCGCAGCCTTCGGTAACAGCAGATCTTACACAGATTTATGCGATGATCCCATTTTTAAACGTTTTGTTTACTTATGGTTTGGAAACCGCCTATTTCCGATTCAGCAAAGAAGAAGATCCACAAAAACTATACAGCACCTTATCATTGTCTTTGATTGGCTCTACCATTTTATTTACTGGAATTACTTTGCTTTTTAGCAAACAAATTATAGGCTGGTCTAATCTAGATGCCCATCCTGAATACATTTATTGGATGATTGCCATTATTTTTTTCGACGCAATCAGTACATTGGCTTTTGCGCGTTTGCGACAGGAAAACAAGCCCAGAAAATATGCTGTGGTAAGGCTTTCGAGTGTTCTGGTTAATTTTTTGAGTGTGTTGATTTTCTTGGGCATTATACCAAAATATATAATCGATCATCCAGCTAGCGACTTGTCTTTTTTTACCAATAATGGAATTGGAATTGGTTATTATTTATTGGGAAATTTAGCAGGAAGTATCCTCACATTTATATTGCTGTTTAAAGAATTTAAACAGATTTCTTTTCAATTCAGCACTAACCTCTGGAATAAAGTAATGCAATACAGTTACCCATTGATTATTGTAGGAATGGGTGGAATGGTAAACGATATGCTGAGCAGGTTAATTTATCAGCATGTTGTTGATTTACCCGTTGAAGAAGCCAAACACGAGCTGGGCATTTTTGGAAATATTTATCGACTAGGCGTTTTAATTACCATTTTAATTCAAGCTTTTAGAATGGCAGCCGAGCCTTTCTTTTTTAAACAAAGTGGAGAAGAGCATGCTCAAAAGATTTATGCAAGGGTGATGAAGTTTTTTGTGATAGCCTGTTGTTATATGTTTTTATTCATCAGTTTATTTATTGAAATATTTGCCTGGCTTTTCAATGCCATTAATAAACCACTTTGGACAGAAGGATTATACATAGTTCCATTGCTTGCATTGGGTAATATTTTTTTAGGGATCTATTATAATTTAAGTATCTGGTATAAATTAACCGATAAAAACAGAATGGGTGCCTATATCACAATAGCTGGTGCACTTATTACCATTGGATTAAACATTGTATTGATTCCTACATTGCATTATTTAGGTGCGGCGATTGCAACTTTTACTTGTTATTTTTTTATGATGACTATCAGTTATTGGATGGGGCAAAAATTTTATCCAGTTCCTTATGCAACCAAAAAAAATATAGCATACTTGGTAATCATTTGTTTATTGTATGCAATCCATAAATCGATACTATTTTTTGTTCCTCAACTTTGGGTAGGAATTTTAACCGGACTGGTTTTCATCGGATTGTTTTCTTGGCTTATTCTTTGGGCTGAGAAAAAAGAATTTCAACGAATTCCACTATTTAAAAAATTAATTCCCCAATAATCTAATAACTCAATGCTAATTATTTTAAACTCATAATTCTTAATTCATCTTTCTCAATTCCCAATAATGGCCGAAGACTTATCCATCATAAAAGGTTCTAAAGAAGAACAATACCAAGCACTCATTCCGCAAATCAAAGGCTTGCTTGATGGAGAGCCAGATTTAATTGCCAATCTAGCCAATATCGCTGCGGCATTGAAAGAGCAGTTTGGTTGGTTTTGGATAGGCTTTTATTTAGTAAAAAACGACCAACTGGTTTTAGGACCTTTTCAAGGACCAGTAGCATGCACCAGAATTGCTAAAGGAAGAGGTGTTTGTGGAACTAGTTGGGCAGAAGCCAAAACACTAATTGTTCCTGATGTAGAAAAATTTCCAGGACATATTGCATGTAGCAGTTTATCTAAATCAGAAATTGTAGTTCCATTGTTTCATAACAATCAAGTTATTGGTGTACTCGATGTAGATAGCAGCGAATTAGATAGCTTCGATACAACCGATCAACAATACTTAGAGCAAATTGTACAATTGATTCAATGGGATTGAATTCCTTTTTATGAATCAACTGTTATGTGTATCCCAAATTCGCTCTGTTGCTAAATACCTATAATTTTCTCAATCGGCTACAATGAAATAACTCGCCCCGATTGGTTTATGCTCATAGATATTGCAACGCTCTCTGATGAGAAATGCATTGCTTTTTTTGAGGGGTACTTATTGCTGCATTTCTCAAAGGTTCACTTTTGCAATATCTATAAGCCTTATATGGAAATAGTTAGCTCAGAGAGTCGGGGCTCAAACAGATTTCATTGTTTACGCCTCTTTCGAAAATTATTTTACGGTATTTAGCAAAGGATCTCATTTGGAATAGCCCATTCCAGTTTTCATGAAAAAAATGTTGTAAAACTCATCAAAAACCCATTTATTTTAAATTCATTAGCTTTGCAATATTCATATAGGCTCTCGGTTAGGCTGGAATCTACTTCAGTGACAAGGTAATCCCCAAATAGTTAGGTTATATAGCATCTGTAAATCAGGTGTTCATTATTAAATACATATTGTGTTATTCAAAGAATTACAACTTATCGAGCCCATATTGAAGGCGCTCGAAACAGAAGGGTATACTATACCCACCCCCATTCAACAACAGGCAATTCCTTTGGCTTTAGAAGGCAAAGATCTGCTTGGTTGTGCTCAAACTGGAACTGGTAAAACAGCTGCTTTTGCCATCCCTATTTTACAGTTGGTATATCAATCCATTCAAAATGGCAATCGTTCAAAAACAATTAAAGCATTGGTATTAACTCCAACAAGAGAGTTGGCCATTCAAATTGATGAAAGCTTTGCGGCTTATGGCAGATACCTTTATTTGAAACACCAGGTAATATTTGGTGGTGTGTCTCAAGTACCTCAAGTAAATGCATTGAGAAATGGTGTAGATATTTTAGTGGCTACACCAGGTAGATTATTAGACTTGATGCAACAAGGATATATTCGTTTAAACGATTTAAACTTTTTTGTATTGGATGAAGCCGATCGTATGTTAGACATGGGATTTATCAACGATGTAAAAAAGATTGTTGCCAAATTACCTGCTAAAAAACAAACCTTGTTTTTCTCGGCAACCATGCCTACAGAAATTGAAAAGTTATCTGCTACCCTTTTACACAATCCTGCTAAAGTAGAAGTTACTCCTGTTTCTTCTACCGTTGAAAAAATTGAACAGGCAGTTTATTATGTAGAGAAAGACCAGAAAAAACATTTGCTAATTCATTTACTAAAAGACAAAGCCATACAAACGGCATTGGTTTTCACCAGAACAAAACATGGTGCAGATAAAGTAGTGAAAGAATTATCAAGGGTGGGCATTTCTGCTGAAGCCATTCATGGCAATAAATCTCAAAATGCCCGTCAACGTGCATTAAGTAATTTCAAAGCAGGCACAACAAGAATTTTAGTGGCAACAGATATTGCTGCTAGAGGTATTGATGTAGATCAATTATCGCATGTATTCAATTTTGAATTACCCAATATTCCTGAAACCTATGTTCATCGCATTGGCAGAACGGGAAGAGCTGGTGCAAGTGGCATGGCAGTTTCATTCTGTGATTCAGAAGAAAGACCTTATTTAAATGATATTCAAAAATTAATAAAAATTACGCTTCCTGTTGTAAAAGAACATGAATTTGTATCTTCTATACCTTTGAATGCAGCTGCAGTTAAAGTACAACAATCTAGACCTACTTCTAGAGGCAGATTCACCAATCAAAAAACCAGTTACAACAGAAGTGCTGCTAAGCGTTAAATGTTTTAAGTAAATTATGGTAACTTTATTTGATTAACTATCCATAAAGTTACCGTAGTTATTACTTTAGACGAGTGAAGAAAAAATCAAGCTGCAAGCCTTAACTATTTAGGCATTCCTTCAATTGGTTTAGCATAGAATGATTCTAGCTCTAGAAGTGTTTTACAGTGTATCTGAAATCATAGAGATTAGACTATGCTTGATAAAAAACCAGATTGAAGATCAGGGTGGAAATATTTCGGTTTTACCATACAATTTTAGTAAAAACCCCTATTTTTGCTGCCCAAATGCGGATGTGGCGAAATTGGCAGACGCACTAGACTTAGGATCTAGCGCCGCGAGGCATGTAGGTTCGACCCCTATCATCCGCACTTAATATTGAAAAAGACCCGCTTCGGCGGGTTTTTTAATGAAAGATGCTTCTGTATTAGTGAAGGCTTGCTTCTTTTTATGGGAATTTGTATGGTATGGTCGGTTTCTTTGTTTTCAACAAAAAGAATAAGTTCATTGGAGGTATCATTAACTGGTAGTGCAAAATTTAGACCCAATTTTCCATCACCATCTGTTTTAATAACATTTTTAAATACTGATTTATAACCAGACTTCAAACGAATGTTTAATGGTTGATAGGCTAGCTTAGTTTGATTTAATTTTCGAAACCCAAGATTTATTTTGAACTTACCCTCACTGTCTTGTTGAGAAAGGTCAACCAACAGATCCTTAGACCGGGGATTGGCAATATAAATAGATTGAGAAAAGAATTGTTCTTCACTAAAATTTCGCATCCAGTTGGTATAAGCCCTAATTTGATATGTGCCATTATCTAATGTTAATGGAATAGCAATCTCTCCCCAGCTTAGTCCTTCTGCAATTGGCACCGTTATTTGTTTTATAGTTTCGATACTATCTGCATAAAAATCTATGTATAATAAACCGCTTTGAGTAGATGGAAAAAGGGTTTGTACATCAAATAGATAGGCCTTGAAAAAAATGGTATCTCCAGCTGTATAATAAGGCTTATCTAACTGAAGAAATATTTTTTCTTGTGCTGCAGATTTATAAAAAGAAGCCAATATATCAATGGTATGCCTTATAGGAGAATTGGGTGATTGCTGAGCATTTGAATAAGCTAAACAAAACAAACTGCTAACAATTAGAAGAATTTTTTTCATATGTAATTTACTCCACATGACTATTTACTTTATTTTGATTCAATCTTGATTACAAAACCTCCATAAGGCTTCATCATTACCTTAGTAAACTTTTCTATGCTAAATTTATTATATACAAGTTCATCTGCTGTTGAATTGTCGGTTATGATATATGCATTTCTGTGCTTTCCAACAATAAATGAAAGGTCCATCTCTACTGCGCTTTCTTTATTTTCACCATTAATTCCTGCTATATACCAATTTTCACCAGATCGCCTTGCTAGAACTACATATTTCCCAGGAAAACCATCAATAAATTTTACATCATCCCAGCTATCTGGCAACTGCTTCAGAAAGTCGATTGCAAAATCTTTCTGTTTTAACATACCACTATCGGATTCTGCAAAATGTTGAATGCCTGATAAAAACAAAACTGATAAAGACAACTCAAAACCTTTTGTCGTTTTTCTTTTGATTCCTGGTATTCCCGATAAATTAACAGGTGTAAAATCCATCGGGTCAAATAAATTTCTTGTAAAAGGTATTGTGGTACAATGCATTGGCTGCATATTGGCATCCTGTTGATTAAAGGTTACAAACTCTTCCCCTTTAATCGCTTCCATGCTTACCAAATTGGGATATGTTCTCTGCCAACCTCTAGGGTAAGTAGAACCATGGAAATTAACAGCAAGGCCATAGGTTGCTGCATCTTTTAAAATATCTATATAGTATTTCATTGTCGATTGTCCGTCTCCAGGAAAAAAATCAACTTTTATTCCACCAATTCCCATGGCTTTGAGTTTCACAAATTCTGCTACTCTAGATTCATGTGTAAGTAATTTATTGCGTGGTGTATAAAAATTAACAGAATTCCAATCGCCCGCAGAGTTATACCAAAGTATTAATTTTACGTTTTTTGTAGCTGCATACTTTGCTAAAGTATCTAATCGATCATAACCAATACGTCTGTCCCAATTCACATCAATTAAGCAATATTGCCATTTCATAGAAGCCGCAAAATCAATATATCTTTTTTGCATATTATAATTGATAGAGCCATCTTTAAACATAATCCAACTCCAAGAAGCTTTACCTGGCTTAAGCCATTCTGAAACATCGTATTTAGCAGGTAACGCAAGATCTGTACCCAAAGTTGATTCTGCAAATACACTCAATTTGTTGGATAATGTGATTATACGCCATGGTGTGTACCATGGTAGGTAAGACGATGGATACACTGCTTCTTTAACAACACCTTCGGTTTCTTGAGGAAAAGCAATTGAATAATTTGCATCAGGCGAAAATTGATCAAGTCTTGATCCACAATAATTTGTGTCTACTGCTGCTTCTGTAATACCTATCCAAAAATTATCCGATTTAAATAAGGCAGGTAATACCCAGCCTGCTTTTTGAGGTGCAATTTTACCAACATGTATTGCTTGCTGGTATTGTTCTTCATAAGATGGTTGTGTTTTTTCCCATCCTGTTTTTGAATCCATATTGGGCTGAAGAAAAGCAGTGGCCGTTGTTTTAAAATGAAAAGTGGAAAGTTCTTTTGTAATATAAAATTCTGTGCTTTTTTCTTTTTTATCGTTAAAAACATACCGGAAAGCCAATCCATCGTTTGATACCTGAAAAAGAATTTCCATCAACTTTCCATCTCTATTTTCTAATGAAAATTTTCGTAACTGCGCCCGATAAGTGATATGCTTTTTTTTCCCATGTAAAAGGGTGTATTGATCAACAATTTTTTTCTCAGAAGAAACCGATTTCAACTGAAGTGCTTTAGAAAAATCGGCGTCTTTTCTAATAATGCCAAGCCTAGAATCTAGTAATACTAAGCTATCGCTATGGTAAACCCTGTAAAATACTTCACCTTCATTGTTTGTATTAACTACTACTTTGATTTTTTTATCTGGGCTAGATACATCTCCCAATTTTTGGGCTTTTACCTCGTAAGAAATAATAGATAAATATGCTAAGAATAAATATATATGTCGCATAAATTAAGTTCAATATAATTAACAGAAAAAGTCGCTAAAAAGCGACTTTTCTTAACAAAAACATTACATACAATAATTGTTCTATCTTCTTGCTGCAAAATTAATTCTGTTAGTAATAGTCCATGTTCCATTTACAAATGGAACTCCATCAATTGGAAATAGTCTGAAAGAAAATTCTGGATTGATATTTTGATTAAGATCGTTATTAGCAGCAGGTATTCTATAAGAACACAAATAAGCATTATTTAACAAGAACAGTGGGAAAGTAGGCGTTTTCTCCGGATACCTATAAATAAGCGCAGTATCATTTACTTGCTCAGAAAAATATGGAGCAAACTCTCTAAACACAAATCTTGGTGCAGTAGGTACCCCTACCCTTGGCGTTACTTGTCCGGTTCTAGGATTAAAAGCTGCCCCATTTCTATCTAAAAATCTTACAATAATAACATTCGGGCCTTCTGTACGTGTTAGTGTGGTAGTAAAGGCGGCTTGTGTAGTAAATACAGATTCTTGACCTACTGCTGAAGTGCTAGCAAATTGTCTAATTAATTGCGACGAAACGGCTGGTGTTAGCACCACTTTTGCAACACTCTTAATTGTTCTAGCACCTACCATATTACTCACTTCAATATCAAAATCATAAGTGCCTGTATCAACCAAAGCGGTAGCAGGAGTAAGCTCTAACCTTCCACCAAGATTATTAACATTAAAAGGTTTATACATAGCTGTTCCCAACTTTGTAGCCAATAATGCTAGGGTTGAATCTTGTGGAGTAACTTCTCCTTTGTATATAGGTATTTCATACTCCTTGGAGAGCACATCAGTTTTCTGACCAGCTCTATTTCTCACTTCTAATAATTTAACATATAGTGGGTTAGTGGAACCGTCTGCCTGAATTGGTACAGAAGTAGTAACCCTTCCCTTAATGCCTACAAATGGATTAGAAAGATAAAAGAATCTATTTCCTAAAAATCCTTCCGAAGGTTTCTTTTCGCATCCATAACAAAGTACAAATAGAATGGCTGCTAAACTGATGTATTTATATTTAAGCTTCATAATAATAAATTTTAGTAAATCAGAATCTTACGAATGTATGAGTGTTGGCAAGAACATGTAATGTGGTTTCTCCATTTAAGGTTTTAATACCTGTTGTTTGGCATTGTACTGAAATATCATTTTCATTAAGTGGAGGTGTTACCCCTGGTTGATCCAAAGCACCCCTTACTTTTACATAGAAAAGTAAAAATGTAGGAGCTTGTGTTCTTTCTAAAAACATGGGGTCTGTTGTTACTCGCTTTATTACCCCCATTGTTGCTCTACCAGCGCTGGTATATGTTTTTGGAATTACTTCTTGTGCAGTTTCTAATTCAACTTTTTCATTCAACACATACTGAAGAACAGAATCTGCACTAATTTCCCTCATTAAGCTATCTAATGTATAAATAGCTAATGGATTAACTTGTTGTCTTTGTTGAAGTTTTAAATCAATCATTCTCTGCACTGAATAATCTGTAAAAGCAAAGAAAGTAGTTGCATTATTAATTCGAGCTGTTAAATTTAAACGCTCAATTACAATTACAGCTGTATCAAATAACTTGAAAGGATTGGCTTTCAAGTAATCAATATTATTAAGCGGAGTAACTGCAACATGAAGACTGCCTCCACTTAAATAATCTTTTTTACATGCGCTGAAAAAACATATAAATGCAACTGCAGCTAAAATAGTTTTTAATGACATAGTATTCATTTTAGTTTATTGTTTTACATTTTATCGGCCCAAAAAGGAGTCTGTGTAAGCAATGGATTTAGAGAAATAAGAATTGGTTCAACAGGCCAATAAAATTTGCCTTGATTAAAGTCTGAAATAGTCATACGAGTAATGGTACCAGTTCCATTAAATCGAATGATATTTGTTCTTCTAGCCAAGCGAATTAGATCATAAAAGCGATGTCCTTCAATAAATAACTCTCTTCCTCTTTCTTGAATTACTTCTTCAAATAAATTACCATCAGTTGCAGTTGTTGGCCCTATACCTGCAAGCGTTCGAATTTCATTTACAATAGTTCTAGCTCCCGATAAATTATTCAAAGCCGCCAATGCTTCTGCTTTTAGTAATTTAATATCAGCTAAGCGAAATACAATAATATTATTGGTACTAAGTGGCGAAGTATTGTTAGCTCCAGAATAAAAAATATTCGCATACTTGGTACAAACAGGATCTGTAGTTCCCCAAAAATCAAAACCACTTCTTCTTCTTAAATCAACACTATCTGCATTGTTGGGGAATAAAGTATTGAGGTTACCAGCATCCAAAGTGAATAATGTATTTCCTGGCACTGTTAGTAAATAAGGAGCTTTTAGCGTACGTGCTGCAATGCTATTAACAATGGCGCCATAATTAGGATCCATCAGTGAGGCTTCATTATTTGCATTTTGAGATATCTCGAAAATACCTTCACTAGAATTACCTCTAAACATTGCAGTATAAGATGCTCTTGTAGCCCTGCTAACATGAGAATATCCGCCATTGATGATCACCGAATCAGCCGCTGGAACTACTTTATCATATTCACCACGCCATGCATAGATATGTGCCAACAAAGCATAACAGGTTCCTCTATTAGCCCTTATAGGTCTTGTTGCAGAAGCAGCCGGAACATAAGGCAATAGCTTTATTGCTTCCTGTAAATCTTTAATACACTGATTAAGTACTTCAGATTGTTTTGTTCTTGGAATATTTGGAGCTTGTGCAGCATCTTCTTCTGATTTTAACACCAACGGCACATCTCCCCATATTCTTGACATGTAGAAATAGGTAAAAGCGCGTAAAAAATAATTTTCCCCAATTAATGCATCTTTTGCCGCAGCTTTATTAACTGAAGAAAAATTGGCCAATTGAATAGTAGGGATGTATTGTAAACAACGATTTTGTTGATCAATAGCTCGATAGTAAAGATCCCATCTGCGCAATCTGATCAGTCCTCTGAATGTTTCAGAAGGTGCTACAAAGGTTTGCCAATTCATTTGAGTGATTGCTGGGTAATCTTCGCCATTTGTTCTAGCAGCAAATTCGTCAGTTTGAGTATCACCATAATAAAAATGGGCCATCCCCATTTCATTCATGGCAACACGCAATAAAGCGTAGGACCCTGCTACTGCACTAGTTGCTTCACTTTCATTTTTCCAGAAATTGGCATCTGTAGGGGCGTTGATTGGAACTCGCTCTGAAAAAGATTTACTACACGAAACTGTAATGAATGCTATAGTAAAAATCCAAAGTACTTGTTTAAAACTTTTATTTAACAATTGCATAATTTAACTTTTTTAAAATTAAAACTGAATATCTAACCCCAGCGTAAACTTTCTAGGCACAGGGTATCCGTTTGCAGTGGTAAAACCATCAATACCAATATTTTCAGGATCGGGAAGATCTGCTCTATGAAAAACAGCAATATTATCAGCCACACCATATAATCTGATCATACGGATTCCTGCTTTTTTAAGTTTCTCACCAACTGGGAAGTTATAAGCCAAGTTAGCAGTTTTTATACGGAAGAAACTTGCATCTTCAACAAACATAGAAGAACGAATTGTCCATTGGTCGTTGGTACTAAATAAACTTCCTTGAACTGCTTGGTCTCCTGGTTTTACCCAAAGATTAAAATTATTAAATTCTGCAGCAGGACCCGCTCTGGTTCCCCAAAAATTAGGAGGATTATTACTTGCTCCAGCCAATTTATCAGACAAATATCCATTCCAAACACTTCTACCAACTATGAAAGTGGTTAATAGCTGTAAAGTGAATCGCTTATAAGTAAATGTATTGATAAAACCACCATATACTTTTGTATTAGGATCACCCTGAACGATCATATCATTATTGTCAACATTATAGTCTCCATTGATATCACGTTTCACATTATCACCACCCACAAATTGCGCACCACCATATATCCTAGTTCTCAATCCAGTTAAAGGATCTACAGGCACATCGCTTGTACTAGGATAAACTCCATCAGTTCTAAATACTCGGAAACCGTAAAGAGGTTGTCCTATTGTAAGTAATCTTGATAAAAATACTGGGCCGTAAGAAAAATCGCGATTGCCGTCTGGTAATTTAGTTACATAATTATCATTGAATGCAAGATTCAAACTGGTTTGCCACTTCAAAGCACTTCGATCGGAAAGATTATTGGTGTTAATTGAAAGTTCAATACCCCGGTTTGCAATATCAACAAAGTTATTGGTAGCAGTAGTGTATCCGGTAGAAATAGGAACCGGGATATTAAATATCAAATCTTTACTGGCCTTATGGTATAAATCTACACTCACACTAATTCTGTCTTTAAGAAAATTCAAATCCAATCCTAAATTGGTTTGAGGGGCTTTTTCCCAAGTTATATTGGTTGCAGGAGCGGCACCAGCATAATTGGGCGCTACAGCAGTAATACCTCCATAGGTAATAATATTTCCAGCTGCACCAAAACCAAGAGAAGAGGAAGGGTAATTCATATTAGTACTAAGCTGACGATACTGTGCATAGTAGCCACCAGGGTCGCGACCTGTAACACCATAACTGAATCTTAATTTAGCAAATGAGATTACCTTATTTAACTTTTTAAAGAATGGTTCATCAGATATATTCCATCTAGCAGAAAAAGCAGGGAAGGTTCCCCAACGGCTAGTTGGTGCATAGCGCGAAGAAGCATCTCTTCTAAAACTAAGATCTGCACCATATTTTCCTTTGTAATTATAACTAGCTCTTGTAAAATAAGATACCCTTGAACGATCTTCGTAGTTTGTTGAAACGTTTAGATTAGGGCCAGTTGGTACTCCAGCAATTACCCGAATTGCATCAAATGGAATTCCATTTGCATTAGCCGAAGTACTTTTAACTATCTGCTCTTCAAATCCCTGACCAAGCAATACACTTAAACTATGGTTTTGACTAGGTCCAAATGACTTCGCCCATGTAGCATAGTTCTCTACTTCGTATCTACTTGAATTACTTTCTGTTAGAAAGGCATCAGAACGATTATTTGCCACTACTGATCTATCTCTCAAATAATCTCTTCTTACAAAACCTAAATTATACGATAATGAACTGATGAATGTTACATTGTCTAATAGCTTCCAAGTTAATCTTAGGTTTCCATTAATACTAGTGGTTTTAGCATCATCTCTAACTTTATCGTTCTTTCCTGCATAGTTGCTTCTAGTTACATCATCTATCTGCCAAAAAGAAGAGGGAAATGATTGTATATTATATGGCGTTACATTGCCCGTACCATCACCCCGTTGTTCTTTCACAAAACCCATATAAGTGTCTGAAGTTATTTCAACATTTTTAGAAGGCTTCATACTTACAAATAATCTTGGGGCAAATCTTGTTACATTAAACCCTGGTTGAATACCGTCTTCTGAATAACTATTCAAAGAAAGACGATAAGACATTCCAGTACTAGAACCAGCTACACTAAAATCTATATTACGAAGCATTGCATCATTAAAGAACAGATCTTGAAAGTCGGTAGCATTATTAAATGCCGGATTCAAGCTATCCGTTAAAAATTGATTCATTACACCTTGTTGTGTATAAGTTGCTTGTTGCCTAAGAATATCCATTTTTAACCTTCTTTCTTCTGCACCAATAACTACAGGTTTCATGGCAGGTCGGGTAGTAAGTCCAACATATGAAGAAAGTCTATATTGAGGTCTGCCCCCTTTAGGTCTTACCGTTTTAACAATGATAACCCCATTTGCGGCCCTTGCTCCATAAATGGCAGCAGCAGATGCATCTCTTAGTACATCGATAGATTCTATATCATTGGGATTGATAGCAGCCAATGGATTACTATTACCATATGCTGTTCTAAGATCTGACACATCAAATACAACTCCATCAATTACATATAAAGGTGCTGATACCCCAGTAGCTACCCCACCTCCAGCGTTATTGGCAACACTACTGTTTCCCCTTATATTTACGATACCTGCAGCACCTGGCTCAGCAGAAACGGATAATACATTTAAACCTGCTACCCTACCTTGTAACATTGCATCAAAAGTAGGATAAGGTGTATTTTCTATATCTTTTCCTTTAACGCTAGAAATAGCTGCTGAAGTAGTTCTTCTAGTAGCATTTTGGTAACCAATAATAACTACATCATCTATTCCTTTTGCATCTTCTACAAGGCCAATATCAATACTGGTTTTACCATTTAATGGTATTTCTTGGGTAAGAAATCCAACATAACTAACCACGATTGTAGACTTGCCAGTTTTTACATTCAATGTAAACGTACCATTTGCCGAACTAGCAGTTCCAGCTGAGCTTCCTTTTTCAAGGATACTAGCATCCGCAATTGGCGTATTTGTTTTTTTGTTGATCACCTTGCCGGTCACTTTAACTTGCGCGGAGGCTGCCATTGAAAAAAACAAACAAAATAACAAAGTAGTAATTCGAAAAACTTTAGTACCAGATAATGTATATCTCATTTCGTAAAATTTAAAAAATGTAAAACAATTGAGAAGAGTATTATTAGAATCTAAACGTAATTTCTTAATAAGCATAAGCCCATAAGTAGGTTTGGTCATAGCAAGCAGTTTTAGATAACTATACATTCCTTTCACTTTAAAAACTATAAATAGCTACCTGGATTATATAATTGTAATTTTGACAATTAAAAGTAGATAAGGTTAACCCAATAGTATTTACCGATTTTAACATTAACTATGCAAATTTTATCCATAATTGAAATTTAGGATTAATATATTTATTAAGTGTAATTAAAACACTTTAAAAGCTTAATAAGTGATAATTTTTGTTGAGATTTGAACTATATAAATATAGATAGCAAACACCCTATGTTTTATGATAAAAACTTTAATAATAAAAATATTTAGCATGAGACTTATTAAACTATACCTAAAATATAGTTATGCTATTTTCTTTATTGCTTGCTCTGCAACCAGCAAAAATAACTTAGCTCCTATTGAAAAAAAATCAGAAAAGGCAATTACTGCTTATAATAAAACCATGATTAGTGCTCCCCCTTCAACATTGGGCTTGGATAGTTTTTATAAAAAATATTCTGATGCTTTTGGAATACCCATTGTTTCTTCCAATAAAGTTCCTGATGATGCATTACTAATAGCAAGGGATATCGTTAATTATATGCTCGTAAAACGTGCTGATATACGCAATACACTCATTCGCCAGAAAGCGAGGGTATTGGTTATGGCTGAAACCGAGATGGAAACTGATCTTCCTGAAAGAAGCAACTGGAAAAAGCCAACTATAGACGATAGACGTCTTACACCTGGAGAACGAAACAATTATGACAAACCGGGAGGAATTGCGAGTATGACTGATCGTGAATATTGGAATAAAAGGGCAAGAGGAATGGGTGGTACTATTACTTCTTGTGCCGAAGAAAATTTACTAGGCTACCCTGGCACACGATACTTTGGCGAAAATATACTTGTACATGAATTTAGTCATAATATAATGAATGCATTAAGATCTTGCGATACATCCTTATACAAACAAATTCTAGCTGCATATGAAGTAGCTAAAAATAAAGGAATGTACAAAGGTCAATATGCTATCAATACTTCAGCGGAATATTGGGCCGAAGGAACTCAATGGTGGTTTTGGTCGAATTTTGAATTTTATGATGGCGAGCAAAGAGTACAAAGCCCCGACGACTTAAAAACCTATGATCCAGTTCTGTATGGATTATTAGAGCAAGTATACATTGGTCATCAAAATCCTGCAGATATATATTATGCTAAGAACTTAAGACCTGCAAGAAGAAATAAATAATGCTTGAAAGAATAACCGTTAATATCAGGTGATAATTAGTTAAAATACACTTATTATAAACACTTGAAGAATTTTAGTTTTATTCATTGTATTAAATTATATAAAAATGAAAATCAACAAAATCTTTTTAACACTTATCTGGTGTATTGTATTAATCGCTAAAGGGTTTACTGAAGCTAAAGCACAAAGCGGCGACCAAATATTAGATGGAATTGGTGAAACAGGATTGATTGCCAGATATATATTTAATGGAGATTTAAAAGATTGGTCTCGCAATAATTTACATGCAAAATTCCAAGGCACTGAACCCCAATTTATTACCGATAATAGGTTTGGGAAGGTTTTGTCGCTTTCGGGAGATAAAAATACTTTTCTTTCCCTACCTGCCGAAGCCTTAACTGATCTAGAATCTATAAGTATATCTGGATGGTTGTATTTGAGATCGAAACAAGCTGGTCAACGATTCTTTGATTTTGGAATGGATACTACAAAACATTTTTTTTCAGCCCCTGTAGGAACCGATTCCCAAGAAGGTAATCAATCAGTAATTAAAACTGGCAATAACCAAAATAGTGTAACCGCGCCTTCAATAGAATTAAATAAATGGGTTCACCTTACCATAGTAATCGACATTCCTTCAAAATCAATCACCACTTATCTTGATAGTAGGCCTGTAGGAGAAGCAAAGGATTTGCCTATTGATTTAACCGCTTTATTTAGCCCGCAATCGAGTGATAAAAAACTGCTTTACATTGGAAAATCATTTTTACCAACGGACCCTAATTTAAACGCAGTTCTTCATGATTTCCGAATTTATAGAGTGCCATTGAGCAGAAGACAGGTAGTTGGTATTTTTAATAATGCAAAAGGTAGTACAACTGCTAATTCAGTGAATACAAATCCACGTAAAGTTGAAGATGATCTTCCAAAATTTTCTCCCAATGAACCGCAATTGTATAACGCCTATTTAGTGCAGGTTTCTGATGTGAAAGTAGAAACAATGGTGGGCAATTTACCCCGATTTCCAAGTTTTGTAGAGGGCACTTATAAAGACGGGATGAGGGGTCCAAAAGTAAGAGTGATTTGGCCTGCAGATTTAGATAATAAAGCTGTTCTTACGCCAGGAACTTATACTGTTACTGGTAAAGTTGCAGGAACTGGTTTTCAACCAAAGGCATTTGTTACTATTAAAAAAGAAACCAAATCAATAACACCCGTTTCTAAATTGGAAGCATTTGAATTGAAAAAAGTTTCTTTGAAAACAGATGCCCTTGGCAATAACACTAAGTTTATAGAGAATCGAGATAAATTTTTAAAACCTTTAGCGGCAACAGATCCGAATGCTTTTCTCTATATGTTTAGGCATGCTTTTGGCCAAAAACAACCTGATGGGGTAAAACCTTTAGGTGTTTGGGACAGTAAGGATACTAAATTAAGAGGACATGCTACAGGTCATTATCTAACAGCTATTGCGCAAGCATATGCTAGTACTGGATACGACAAAACCATGCAAGCCAATTTTTCCGAAAAAATGGAGTATATGGTGAATACCCTATATGAATTATCACAATTATCTGGTAATCCGAAAGAGGCAGGAGGCTCATTTGTAGCTGATCCAAAGCTTGTGCCACTTGGTCCTGGAAAAGCAAATTACGATTCAGACTTAAGTGATGCAGGCATTCGAAACGATTACTGGAATTGGGGCAAAGGATTTATAAGCGCTTACCCTCCTGATCAATTTATAATGCTAGAAAAAGGAGCCAAATACGGCGGACAAAAAAATCAGGTTTGGGCTCCCTATTATACCTTACATAAGATATTGGCTGGCTTAATAGATGTATATGAAGTAAGCGGAAATAAAAAAGCACTTACGATTGCCACTAATATGGGCGACTGGGTTAATGCTCGGTTGAGCCAATTACCTAAAGACACATTGATCAAAATTTGGAACACCTACATAGCAGGTGAGTATGGAGGAATGAATGAATCAATGTCTAGATTATACCGTATAACAGGAGAACGCAATTATTTAAACACAGCACAATTATTCGATAATGTAAGAGTATTCTTTGGTGACACTCAGCATTCACATGGGCTCGCCAAAAATGTTGATCTTTTCCGTGGCTTGCATGCCAATCAACATATACCACAGGTTATTGGTAGTGTTGAAATGTATCGAGCATCTAATGATCCGGAATATTATAAAGTAGCCGATAATTTCTGGAATAAAATAGTAAATGATTATATGTACAGTATAGGAGGTGTTGCAGGTGCACGTAATCCTAATAATGCAGAATGTTTTATTGGCCAGCCTGCAACATTATATGAAAACGGTTTATCCGCGGGAGGGCAGAACGAAACATGTGCAACTTATAATATGCTAAAATTAACCAGTGACTTATTTCTTTTTGATCAAAGAGGCGAGTTAATGGATTATTACGAGCGCAGTTTATACAATCATATTCTTGCTTCTGTTGCAGAGAATAATGCCGGAAATACCTATCATGTTCCACTAAGACCGGGATCTATTAAACAATTTGGCAATCCTAATATGACAGGGTTTACATGTTGCAATGGAACGGCAATAGAAAGCAATACCAAATTGCAAAATGCTATTTACTTTAAAAGCATAGATAATAAAGCATTGTATGTAAATCTCTTTGTTCCTTCAAAATTAGAATGGACAGAACGAAACATAATTGTAGAGCAAACAACATCTTATCCCAAAGAAGACCAAACCAGATTAACAATTAAGGGCAGCGGGAAGTTTGACATCAATGTTCGTGTACCTAGTTGGGCTACAAAAGGATATTCAGTAAAAATCAACGGTACTATTCAAGAGCTTCAAGCCAAGCCAGGCAGTTATTTAAAAATAAGCCGCAAATGGAAAGAGGGTGATATAATAGACTTACAAATGCCTTTTCAATTTCATTTAGATCCTGTGATGGATCAACCGAATATAGCGAGTTTGTTTTATGGACCAATATTGTTGGCAGCTCAGGAACCAGAAGCAAGAAAAGAATGGCGAAAAATAAATTTTGATGCAGAAGATATTAGCAAATCAATTAAAGGTGATCCCAAACAATTACAATTCACTATTGATGATGTAATTTTCAAACCATTCTACGAAACTTATGGTCGTCACTCAGTTTACATAGACGTTAAATTAAAGTAGTATTCCTTACCGCAACATAAGCAGCGTTAGTAACCCTAAATAGGATTTACTAACGCTGCTTTTACATAATACATCTTCTCTATTGAAAGTGGTGAAAGCAACTCAGCATCCCCCACTTGTAAATCGGTACTCTTCCAATTATCAGAAGGAATGAAACGAATGATCCGGTCGTTTAACTTGATCAATATAGGAAGGTTAAACCCTTGTACCACATTCGTATACCTATAAAATATTTTATCCTTTTTTGCACTGAAATAAAACTCAAATTTTGGAACCATTATAGTTCTTAGATATTGATCAAACACTTTACTATAATCATATCCAGTTTTTTTAGAAATATAATTTTCGATATCTGATGAATTCACCGTTTTATGATAGAACTCGCTATTAAGTCCGCGCAATATTTTTCTAAACAGATCATCATCATTCAATGAGTGTCTTATTGAATGCAACATATTACTAGGCTTTGGATACATATCCCCACTACCCTGTGCATTTACATTGTAAGGTGCAATAACTGTTTTATCGTTGCGGATTCCACGTCTTATCCCATGATTATAAGCATTGGCTGCTTCTACACCAAAAGTATAATCAATATAAAGTGTTTCACTATAATTAGTAAAGCCTTCATGCACCCACATATCAGCAAGATCATTGGTAGTAATATTATTTCCAAACCATTCATGCCCACTTTCATGCACAATAATAAAATCCCATTTCATTCCCCAGCCAGTTCCTGAACCATCGCGTCCCCCATAACCAAAACGATATTTATTACCATAAGATACAGCAGATTGGTGTTCCATTCCAGAATTAGAAACGTCAATCAATTTATATCCATCTTCATAAAACGGGTAAGGTCCAAACCAATATTCAAAACTGTTTAACATCAATTTCACTTGGTCTGGCATATAATTTTTTGCCCGATTATAATTATAATCAAGCACCCAATAGTTCAAATCTAATATGCCTTTCTCTCCTTTGTATGCTTCAGCAAAGTTTACATACTTTCCAATATAAGGAATGATGCAATAATTACTAATTGGATTAACTACATTCCATTTGTAAGTGGCTGTGCCGTTTCCATTGTCCTTTTTAAATTCCATCCTTCCCATAGCAATCGCAACAAGTGAATCTGGCACTGTCATTGAGAGCGATGCCCCTAAATTAGGTTCATCGCTTTGATGGTCTTTGCAAGGATACCAAATTGAAGCTCCTTTTTCTCCCTGACATGTTACGGTCATCCAAGGCCTTCCTAAAGAATCTTTGGTAAATGTCCATCCCCCATCCCATGGAGGTCGCACAGCCTCATGTGCTTTACCCTGAAAATAAACATCAACAAGATTATTGGCGTTTCGCTTCTGCTTAGGAACAGCAACATGCCAAGCTGCACCATCTTTTATAAAGGATAGTTTTTGCTTTTTATTGTACACTATACTATCAATAATTAAAGGATCCTTTAAATCGATTTGCATCATAGCTCCTTTATTATCGTTCACTACTTTATAACTTATACTACTTATGCCTGCAATAGATTTGTTGGTATAATCGGGGGTTACAGCAATATCATATCGCATAATATCCCACCAAGAACGTTCAGGATTAATTGAACCACGTAAAGTATCGTCTCGTGTGAAAATTTTATTGTTTTGTGCACTTGCCTGACCAAAATGAATTATCAAAACAACTATGATTGTAAACATATTTTTATTGATAATCATATTCATAGAAGTAGATTTAAAGTTTGTCTTTCAAATATGCTTCTAATAACGAATAAATCATTTGCAGTAATTACCAGAAGCTTAGCCATTCTTAACCTTTGAATCTAAGATTGGTTAAGTCAATATCTGCAAAGATTTAATCAAACAAGAGGAATTAGCTGGTGAACAGTGATCTTAAATTTGTTTTAATACTCAATTCATTTAAATAGCATAGAAATGGCAAAATTCATAATTCGCTGGGCAATGACTGTTCTTTTGTTACTCTGCAAGTTTAACTCTAGCGCACAAAATAAGGGAGCAATTTTTTTACCGAAAGCAAAATTCATAACAGGCGATAATCAAATATGGAGTAATGCTTCTTTCAACGATGAATCGTGGAAAGAAATTGAAACTGGCAAGGTTTGGCAAAATCAATCTTACGCCAATTATCATGGATATGCTTGGTATAGAATTCATGTTCGTATTCCTTCCTCACTAAAAAATAATGCTTTATGGAAAGATAGTTTAAGAATTTTTTTAGCACATGTTAACGATGTGGATGATACTTATTTAAATGGGGTAAAAATTGGCCATATTGGTGGTTTCCCAGATGAACAAGGTGGTTATGTGAGTAAATGGCCAGCCATAAGAGATTATCATTTAGCAATTACAAATCCGGCAATTCGCTGGGATGAAGAAAATATAATAGCGATACGTGTATATGATGGGGGCGGAACTGGTGGCATTTTTATGGGAAAACCATATATTGATATGGTTGAGAAAATGGATGGCATTTCGGTAAGTATGTCTAATCAAACCTTAAAATACAATTCCAACAATAGTGTAAATGCCGCTGTAGTAATTGAGAACAAATTTAATACTACAGTTCCTGGATCAATTGAATATGTAATTACCAATGCTGCTGAGCATAAAAAAATATTGGAGAAAAAAATATTCATTCGATTAAAACCATTCGAAAAATATGAAATACCTATTAAACTCCCAAGTACCGAAGGTATTCAGTTTGGATATTCTTATATAAGTGAAGAATCTACACGCGAATTAAAACAAAACATTGTAGTTCCCTATTTATTAACTCCAACTACAAGTAAAAAACCTAGCATAAATACACCAGCTGTTACAGGTGTAAAACCAGGTTCGCCTTTTATCTATTTGATTCCAGTAAGTGGCATTAGACCAATGCAGTATACAATTAAAAATCTTCCTACGGGATTAGTATTAAATCAAAATACTGGAGTAATTACAGGCTCAATAAAACAAGCTGGAGATTATACCATTGTAATCAACGCAACAAATGCTGTTGGGAAAGCTCAAAAAAAACTCACTATAAAAGTAGGTAACACCCTTTCGCTTACACCTCCTATGGGATGGAATAGTTGGAATTGTTGGGGTTTAAGTGTAAGCGATGAAAAAGTTAGAAGCTCAGCAAAAGCGATGATCGATAAAGGATTGGTAAATCATGGTTGGTCTTATATCAATATAGATGATGGATGGGAAGCTGCTGAACGCTTAAAAGATGGAACTATAACAGCCAATGAAAAATTTCCTGATATGAAAAAGTTAGGAGATTGGCTTCATAATAATGGTTTACGTTTTGGAATTTACACCTCCCCTGGCGAAAAAACCTGTGGTGGATATTTAGGATCCTTAGGGCATGAATTACAAGATGCTACAACTTATGCATCTTGGGGAGTTGATTATTTGAAACATGATTGGTGCAGCTATAGCGATGTTGTAAAAAATCAAGATACATCAATTGCAAACTATATAAAACCTTATACTGTTATGCAAAATGCTTTGGCAAAACAGAATCGAGATATCTACTATAGTCTTTGCCAATACGGAATGAAGAATGTATCTGCTTGGGGGCCATCGGTGAATGCACAAAGCTGGAGAACTACAGGAGATATTGAAGATACATGGGAGAGTTTAAAAAGGATTGGATTTTCACAAGCAGACTTGTATAAATATGCAAAACCTGGTGGATGGAATGATCCCGACATGATGATTGTGGGGATGGTTGGTTGGGGAGAAAATCTTCATCCAACCAGATTAAATCCTTATGAACAGTATACGCATGTTAGCTTATGGAGTTTATTGAGTGCTCCATTATTAATTGGATGTGATTTAAGTAAGCTAGATCAATTTACTTTGAACTTATTAACCAACGATGCTGTAATTGCTATTAATCAAGATTCCTTGGGCAAGCAGGCGCAACAAATAATTAAAAATGAAAGCCATCAAGTTTGGGTAAAAGAATTAGCGGATGGAAGTAAAGCCATAGGCATTTTCAACATGAGTTCGAACTATCAGGATTTTACTATTCAATGGACTGATCTTGGATTAAAAAATAAACAACTGGTTACAGATGTTTGGCGTCAATAATCAAAAGGAATAATTGAAGATAGATATACATCAGCAATACCTCCTCACGGTGTGAAATTAATCAGAGTATTAAATAAATAAAAAAACATTATGAAAAAAGTATCCAAGCTTTTATTAATAGCCTTAATGCTATTTTATTCTTTTAATGCAATTAGTCAAAACAAATTTACCTATCAAGTATTTAATAATACATTAAATATAGAATCGAATGGGATTTCGAAAAAAATAAGTTTTGTAGATAGCTCTATCATTTCTGTATCAATGAGAAAGTTGGATCATAATGAAGCATTTAAAAGTTTAGTAGTAGAAAATTTACCAAAGGTTAAATTGATGATTACTGTAAAAGACTTGAGGGATAGTTTAATTGTGAAAGGAGGAAAATTAGAATTGATTGTACAAAAAAAGGATGCGAGTATAACATTTAAAAATCGTGGAAACCAATTAATTAAAGAAACATATCTTAATACCAATAATAGTTTTACCGATATCGATGACGGCCCTAAAAAGGCATTTTCTATTCAACAAAATTTTGTATTGTCTCCCAATGAAGGAGTTTATGGGCTAGGAGAATTTCAAGATGGCATTATCAATAGAAGAGGAAAGAAGATCACCATGGTACAATCCAATCAACAAGATGTGATCCCTTTTATTGTTTCTACAAATAATTATGGCATTTTATGGGATAATTATTCAAAAACAATTTTTAATGATGATAACAATGGCATGTCGTTTTGGTCTGAAATTGCTGATGAGATAAACTATTATTTAATTGCTGCTAAAAATATGGATGGAGTAATTGCTGGTTATAGAAAAATAACTGGTGATGCTCCAATGTTTAGCAAATCTGCTTTTGGCTATTGGCAAAGTCGGGAAAGATATACCAGCTCCGATCAAGTTTTAAATATTGCTTCGGAATATAGAAAAAGGAATATCCCTATCGACAATATTGTGCTTGATTGGAATTATTGGGGCGGAAATCAATATTGGAGTGGAATGCGTTTTGATCGAAAATTTTTTCCCAACCCCGATTCATTAATTAGTACACTTCATGACAAGTATAATTTAAAGTTTATGATTTCAATATGGCCTTGCGTGGGGCCTGAAACAGATATTTACAAAGAATTAGACGCAAACGAATTATTATTTAAAGGCAATAGTTTTTTCACCGCCAAAAAAGCAAGAATTTATGATGCATTTAGTAGTAAAGGCAGAGATATCTACTTTAAATATGTAATAGACTCTTTACTGAAAAGAGGAGTTGATGCATTGTGGATGGATGGAACTGAACCAGAATTTGATGATAGTCAAAATCCATTAATTAGCGAAAAGGGAATAAAAAAAGGAGGTAATTCAGTAATAGGGTCACTCGCTCGATACCTGAATGCATACTCGTTAATGACAACAAAAGGTGGATATGAGAAACAAAGAGAATTTAGCAATACCAAAAGAGTGTTCACGCTTACCAGATCTTCATTTGCAGGTCAACAAAAATATGGAGCTGTAACATGGTCTGGCGATAATGGATCTAACTGGAATACGCTAAAAAATCAAATTGCAAACGGAATTGATTTTTCCATGGCTGGTATTCCTTACTGGACGCATGATATAGGTGGTTTTTTTCCAGGTTATTTTGAAGGTCAATATCCAACTGGTATTCAATCTGCTGCTTGGAGAGAGCTTTATATCAGGTGGTTTCAATTTGGTGCGTTTACGCCAATTTTTCGATCACATGGAACCGGAACAAGAAGAGAAATCTGGAATTTTGGAGAACCAGGTAATGAAATGTATGAAGCGTTAATGGATTTTAACCACTTGCGTTATCGGCTTCTTCCTTATATCTACAATACCTCTTGGCAAGTTCATAGCAAAGGATTTAGTTTCATTCGAGGTCTGATGATGGATGCTCCTTCAGACACTGCCACTTATAATTTGAATGGTCAATACATGTTTGGAACTGATTTTCTTGTAAAACCTGTGACCAAAGAAATGTATAATCCTCGACTTGTTAAATTACAAACATTACCTATAAATTTTCTATCAACAAATGAGGGAAATACTGGATTAAATGCAGAATATTTTAATGGAAATCGATTTAATACACAATTAGGAACTAGGATTGATACTAGTTTTGAATTTGAGCATAATTCAGCTTCTATTAGTTCGATGAAAATAGCTCAAAAAAACCCTTTTAGTATTCGCTGGAATGGATTTTTAAAAGTACCTGAAACAGGTGAGTACATATTGGGCGCTGATGCAGATGATGGAGTTAAAATTTGGATTGAGGATCAATTACTGGTTAATGAATGGTTTGACAAACCGGTGTCTACATCGTTTAACAAGATATTTCTAGATGCCAATAAACCTTATAAAGTTAGAATAGAGTATTACCAAAATAATGGAGGTGCCTATTTTCGCCTTGGCTATTTACCTCCCTCAGATTTAAGCAAATGGAAAAAAAATATCATTGATACTGTATCTACTTATTTACCAAAAGGTAATAATTGGTTTAATTTTTGGACTGGCAAAAAACATCTAGGCGGGAATTCCACTTCAATTATTTGTCCTTTAAACAGGATGCCATTATTTGTAAGATCAGGAACAATTCTTCCTTTGGCAGACACAATGCAATTTAGCACTCAAAAAAGCAATGATACTTTAGAAATTAGAATCTATCCTGGCAAAGATGGAACACTTGAATTGTATGAAGACGAAAATGATAGTTATAACTATGAAAAGGGATTATACTCTATAATTAAATTCAATTGGAACAATAATAAAAAAAGTCTTACAATACATTCAAGAAAAGGAACATTTCCTGGAATAATTAACAATCGATTATTTAAAATTGTTATAGTTGACGAATCAAAAGGCAATGGCATTTATTGGTCAAAACTATTTGATAAAATAGTGCCTTATTCAGGAAAAGAAATAACAGTTCAGTTTTAGCGAATTTATAAGGTTAAAAAATTAAGTAGATACAATAGAAAACGCGATGAGCTTGCTAGAATTCTAGCAAGCTCATCGCGTTTAAAGATTTAGAAGTCTATTGTATTATCCTGAAATTTGAAAAAATACCATAAGCTTCAGCAGGTCCATAAGTAGATTGATATAATCCTACTTGAACCGATTTGCCATCCAGATCATTTCTCAATACAGGACTACCAGGCAAATCCATCCAATTAATGCCGTCATTACTTGTTCTAGCAAAGAAAAGATTACCATCGCGTTGAATCTGCAAATACTTATTAAAGTTCCAAGATGATTGAATATTGTTTTGTTCTCTTCTTCCATTTTGAAAATTAGTAAATAAATTTCCAACATTCCATGCCGGGAAAATTGAATTCTGCAATAACTGTTGTTGTGGTCTTCTTCCTGTAACTGATGTGTCTAGAGGTATACGAGCCATTAGTCCAACTTCATTATTACCAGCAACTTTTTTTGCAGCTAACCCACTTACATCCGTTACTATAACCTCAGCTACAAAATTGCCCTTTACTTCTTTGTACAAAAATGGGCCATAAGGTGAATTACCATCCCAATTAGTAGCTTGTGATATTAGTTTGAGTTGATTATTACCAGCTTCAATAGATTTTGCAGATTGTTTTTCACCTTTACCCATTAGACCATTCCATATAGTTCCTTTTACATCATCTACCAGATAATTTCTATTAACAGAAAAATCATCTTTCTGTATAACAAAGTTTGTATTATTGGTTGTTACTGTAATTGGCGCTGAAGACTCAGTTACATTGCCAAAATGATCTTTGATCTTAAAAATATATTGATACTGTTTATCTGCTACTACACTATAATCTACATAAGCTGGATTGTCTACCCAGTGGCCATTTGAAGCGTTATCAAGTCTACTAAAATAATAACTGAGATTACCAGTAGCAGATCCTCGATCGGCTTCCATACTAACTATATTTGGCGAAACAGCTTTAGGGTTTCGTTTAAATGCTAGGACTCCTGTAATTGGTACTTTTAAATTTTCTTTCCATACACCTGTTAATGCTTTGATCTCTTCATCTTTTAAACTGTGTTTGAAAACTACTAAATGACTGATGGCACCTACAAAACCATTTTCTTGACCAAGCAAATCTTTTCCTATGTTAAATCGATCAGCAATTGAATTTTTATCTGCATCAATGGATTGTTTCAATTCCCCATCGATATAGGTTTTGATGAATTTACCGTCGAATGTTTTAATGATCAACTGCCATTTATTTTCCGTTAGATTTTTATCGGATAGTATTTTGGTATTTCCCCCTGTTGACCAGTTCAATAATGTGCCTCCTATTTCTCCCTGAGGTTTATATACACTTACTGCAACACTGTAATTCCCATTTTGGCTTATTTTCTCCGGCATCAAGGAATCTAGTGTCAACAGTTCTTTTCCACTAAATGAAACAGCTATTTTACCTGCAATATCTTTTACAGTTGGTGCAGCAGTTTTTGAAGCAAAAGATCCGCCAGCAGTACCTTCATTGGCCCAATTATTTAAGCTGCCATATCTGAGTTTGGCTGCATTTAAGTAAACGGCTATTGATGACTCGCCTGGATTATCATATAAATTTTTTACTTCCTTTTCAGTTAATGAACGATCATATACTTTTAAAGAGGCAATGGCTCCATTTAGTAAAGGTTGTCTGGTATTTTTAGCACCCAATACAAATGTCTTAGCTGTTTTTACAAAAAGCATTTTATTCTCTTGATTGTTGGGCTTTCCGTCTAAAAAAAGTTTTTCGAATTTACCATCAAATGTTACTACTACATGTTGCCATTTACCTGCTTCGGGTAATGCTCTTCTATTAAATTGCAGATCCGAAAATCCGTTATGTTGCACTGCTCCAAAAGCCTGTTGTTTTCCAAAACCAACAATTGTATTGTTATGATTGCGTCCACCGAAAGCCCAAGTTATAATTGGAGCTTCGTCTTTTAATTGTTTGGTATAAACCCAAAAAGAAACAGCATAACTACTATTACCTGCAAGTGAAATCGGTACTTCAAAAGAAGATTCCAATAATTGAGTTCCGTTAAACACCACTGCTTTTTTACCAGCAATTACTTCTACCAATGGAGATTTAGCACCAGCTTTGAATGTACCACCCAATATTCCATTGTTTTTCCATTCCATTACTTGTGTGCCAGGTTGAAATGCATTGGCATCCATATCAATCAACAACCCTTTCTCTTCATATTTTATTTCTGGCTTTTCTGGTTTGGGTAAATTAGGAACAGCTGCTGGGCGATCTGCCTGTTCGCTATACACTTTAATATTCCAGATCGCTTTAAACATGCCCGGATTTTCGGTACCAGTAATTGTCATACGTATAAATCTTGCTGTTACATTTCCGTCATCAATCATAGGACTACCATGCACTTTGTTGGCGGTTTTGTCGGCATACATTTTCCATGCTGTTCCATTAATGGAATACTCAAGTTTGTATTGGTAATACCATGCTGGATATTCAAACTCAGTCAAAATTCTTTTAACTTTTGTGGGCTTACCCAAATCAATGTTTAACCATGCTGGAGCTGTAGAATTGTTTCCTGGTTTCCACAATGTACCATTGTTGTTATCTACTGCAAACTCAGGTTTATAATCATTGTTATAAAAAGACGATGCAGTTACTTTTTTTAGGTATGCTTGGTTGATATATGGATTGCTGTCTTTTCCCAATAAACCAACACCTGTATGGGTTGGTTCTAATCGCTCTATATTTCCTTCTGCATCAAATACCAATTTATCGATACAAATCTGCCTGTGAAAACCACCTCCCGAATTGGGATTATTGTGTCTGTGATAAACCAAATAATACTCTTCCCCTATTTGTATTACAGACTGATGACCAGGACCATGAACCGTTTTATCTGCATTGGTAACAAGTATTGGACTATTTTTTCCATAAGTAAACCCATCCATTGGGCCTGTCTTACTCATTACATATTGAACTCTATATGTTTCATCTTCACAAGCACCAGAAGAATAAGTTAGATAATAAATTCCCTTTCTTTTAAACATAAATGGGGCCTCAAAAAAATCTTTAGCGATTGTATTGGGGATCTTTCCTGTTTTAGAAAAAGTTTTCATATCGTCGTTCATCAATCCAACACCACAACCATGGTCTGGATAAATACCCCATGTTCCCCAATACATATAAAACTTTCCATCATCATCCCTAAAGGTTTGTCCATCTAGTGTAATAACACCTGGAACAAAATAATTGGGAATCATTGGTTTATTATCAGGCATCAATGGACTCCATGGTCCAACAGGAGTAGTAGAAGATGCACCAAAAATTTCAACAGGTTGACAGTAATACATATAATATTTACCATCGTTTCCCAATGTTACATCAGGTGCCCAGTAATGATATGTAGTAGGCCAGTTCATGTCTTGAAATGTCCAGTTTACAAAGTCTTTAGAAGACCATACTTGCGAAGGGCCTAAGCCATCTCCATTGCCATCTGTAGTAGCATATATATAATAAGTATCACCAAATTTCTTAATGGTTGGGTCAGCAAAATATCCTGGAATAATCGGATTCATATTTCCTGGAGTAGTAGGCGATTGTTTTTGTGCATTTAATGCAATCACTGTACAACAGATCAATATGCTTAAAAAACTATGCTTCATAATTAATAATTGTTTTTTGATTTAATGAATTTCAACTTCGTATAATCCACTGAATGATTTTGCATTTAAATGTTCAAATGTTATTCTAATTTTATCTGTTTGTACAGCATCAAATGAACAAAGATTCAGATCAGCAATAGGTGTTTGTGGTAGCTTTTTTATCGATGTTATTTCCTTCCATTCGTTTCCGTTCCAATATTCAACTTTATAGGATTTGGGAGGTTTTACTCCGCCATTATCATTGTATACATAAAGATAAATTTTACTAACTGTTTTTATCTCTTTAAACGAAAACTGAACCCAGTCGCTTGTGTTGGGTGAATTGAATGCTGTCCAACGTCTATTAGGATCCAATAACCCATTATTGATTGCAGTTGAATCATCGAATCTTGATTGATAAGATTTAGTGAAAGTAGCTACTGAACGATGTGCTAAATTGGTGGCAGTAGTTGGATTGGCAGGTAACTTGTATTCTGCAACTGGCTGTCCCCATGCTTCTATCTCAGAAATTGCAATAGGTGTTTTTTCTTGCGTTGTAACCAACACTTTAATTTTATTGGTACTGATTACAGGAAAGGAAATACTATTACCAGCATTGGCTTGTGGTACCGAATAGGATTTTGTTTGCTCAGGAATTTCCTTCCATGTTCCATTATTCCAATATTGTACCTCATAAGTTTCAGGCATTTTAATACCTACTTTTAAATCCTCAACAAAATAAACCTGAATATTTTGTATAGAACGATCTGTTCCAAAATCAACTTCTGCCCAATGCTGCTTTTCTTCATTCAATAAAGTAGACCATCTATTAGGTGTTGTACTTAAATACCAATATTGACCATCGTTCAATTTAGATGAAAAAGAAGCGCCTGTTCCAGCAAATGAAGTATTGATATGCGGATAATAATTTCTTGCTTCATTGTTTACTGCATAATTCCACAACCTTAATGGCTCATTAACTACTCGAGGCTTAAGTGGTGCAGCTAATTTTTTTAGAACTGGCGAAGAAGCAATTTTTTTGCCGTTCGAAAAAATCATCAATCCCTTTCCTTTATTGTATTTTTTTCCTGTTCTATCCCAAATGATGGTAATATCATTTCCATGATATTTTACATTATCCAAACATGCAAAATCCCAATCATTTGGTATTAAAGGATTTACTTCAATTGAATCTGTATTTTTTGATTCTAATCCCATTAAACCTGAAATAACCAAATCAACATAAGACGAGTGGAAATAATGTTCGCTATGTCCTATATAATCGTGCCCATCCCATGATCCAGTTTCTGGATGATTTGCTTCACCAATAAAAGGCAGTCCATTTTTTAAATGTGTATTGGCGAAATTTTTTAATAACTTGAAGTAATCAGCTTTATTAACCTCTTCTTGATTGTAATTGCGCAACAAGTTGGCCATCCCTTTTAATGTTTGAGAAGTAGCGAAAGGCCAAGCATTTCCGCTCCAAGCGCAACAATTACGGGCTACATTGTATAAAGGGTCTCTCTTCTCAACAGTTGTTGGTCCGAAAGGAGAATAGAAATAATTAGAATCCATTAAAAATTTCCATGCAGATTCATATCCTTTATCTGGCAAATTAAAATACCATGGTATAAAACCAATTTGTTCTCTTCCATGAGGATTACCTGCAAATTTTCCAGTTTGATAAGTAAGGGTATTGGCTTTAATTCCATCTCTTTCATCTTGTGCAAAACGATGAAAGAAAAAATTACGTGTAGAGTCCCAGTTCTTATTTTGAAAATTGTACTTAATTACAGAAGCCTTTTTATCATAAATGGCTGCTGTAGTAAGATCTCCAGTAAGTTTTGAAATATTACTGATTGCGTTTGCATCTGCCCACATATAACTGTTTAACGTTGGTCTATATCCAGGTGCACCTTCAAACCATTTTGGTGTTTGTCTGCTATTAATATTGGTTTCCATTCCATCATGCATACCATCCCATACAAACATCCCTTCAGCTTCTGCCCAACGTTCTTTTTCCCATCCACTATAATTTTTTATCAATTCATTTTTTAAGGAAGAAACCAAAGATTTATTGTATTGTACTTTGTAACCATTCCAAATAGCATCTCCAATCCAAGTAGAATAGTTTCTTGGTTGAGCACCTGGTGTTTTAAACCAATACTGAGCATAGTCTTCCCAATAGCGAGTATCTCTTAACCATTGCGCCTCATTTAATTGATGTCCAGCTGCGCAGCTAATGGCACCATACTTTCCAGCCCACCAGGGTCTATCAATAAACTCTGTAAAAGCATAACCAGAAATGGGAGAGCCATATACTAAGTGAATGGTAAGATTATCCCAACGATAATAATAGGTTCGATCAATATCCTTATCAGGGGTTTCTAAAAATGGAATATTGTTTTTATACCATGCCCAATCTTTGTTGTTCCATGTGTGCTTATCTAGCAATTGCTGTTTATCCAATATTTGAGCGTATGACAACAAAGAAGCCAACGCTCCAAATAAAACTAAAATGAATTTCTTTTTTGATAACATAAACTAAATTAAACTGTTGTGAAAATTTGTACTTCTATTTTTATAATTAATATTTAATAAATTAATGATTTTGGAATTAACATATTAATGATCAATTCTTTTTAATTGAATAACAGTACTATTTGCTACCGTTAAGGAAATATTGAGAGAATCATTTTCTCCACTCAACATTATTTTCTTTATAGGTTTTCCAATAGTCTTCAACTCATACGCTCCTTTCAAACCATTTAACATAAGTGGCAGTGTATGAGCATCTGATGTTCTATTCTCAATTGTAAATTGTAAACTTTTTCCCGTTGGATCAATCAACACTGCTTCATTCAATTTAAAACCATCTCTCAATAATTCAATATCTATTTTATAATCACCATTGCGATAGTTTATTTTTTTACGAAGCCCATCTTTTGGTATAATATACAACAAGTTGTTCTTTTTGGTAAGCTCTCCACCATAAGCTACCATTCCAAAAATAGGATCGTTGGTTACAACAGTTGAAGCTGTTCTTGTTGCTCCACCAAAGCCAAGATCAATTTCTCCATCATAAACCCAAGGGCCGCGTCCTTGAGGTTTCTGTATCCAGGGTGTTGCATGTTTCTGTGGTTCAAAAGCCCACCCAGAAGCTCCATCATTTTCTTTACCAGGATACCAAAATCCATAATTAGTTTCAGGAGTGCCCGAGTTGATAAGCGCAAATGAACTTAAATAAGATTGATAACCAAGTCTAATATAATCTGCTGGATCTTTACTAAAATTTAATCCATAATCGAGTATCGACCATCCACCCATTTGCGACATATAACTGAGCGTATAACTATCGCTTTTACCCCTAAAATCGCTTCCCAAGTAATAATAAGCAGGCTCAATTGCTCCCCTTAAAGCAATATTGGCCATAATTTGTCTATCCATAAAATCTACAGCATCCTCTTTTTTTATACTAGGGTGAGAATACCATTTACTTAAGTTTTTATCGAACCACAAATTTTGATCGGGCTTCATTTCATTTTGCACAGCGTACTTTGCAAGTGCATGGCTAGATTCAAAAGCAGTAGCGTCTATTGCATATTCCGACCTAAATGGATATTTATCATCGTATAAAAAATACTTTACTTTTTTCTCCCACTCATTGGTAAGAAAAATAGCATCTGAATTAAAGCCCTCATTTTTTAAATCTTTAATTAAATCTAGAATGAGTAATTCATTATAACAGCCCCATTTATAGGTTTCGTACCATGGAAGTATTTCATAAGGATATTTAAAGTAAGCAATAGCCGTTTGTTTAGCTCTTTCTAAGTACCCCGCTTTATCTAAATAATGCGTCATCTTTGGATACATTTTCGCAATCTGGTACATGTGATAATACATCATCATTATATGCGGATAATCGTAAGAGCGCCATACATGCATTTTATTGCAATTGGTATCCCTTGTATTTGATTGCCTTGTAGCATTATCACGATTTATCTTCCAGTTTGGTGTGCCATATACGCCATAAGCATAAGGGGTTTCTTGATCGTTGCGCTGAAGTCCACCCCATACAAAATTTTTGATATAATATTCAATGGCATCTATCTCTTTTTGATTTGGGTAGGCCACATTTTTTGCTGCAACAAATGGTGCTTTACACAATCCAGGATCATCGCAGGTTAATACATAACTTAATCTGCTTGTATCAAAAAAATCTGCATTATCAGGCCCTCGTAGTTGAGCGTTTTTCATATCATATACGCCAAACAAACCATTGTACCATTTATTGGGTTCGATATGTTGTTGACTATTAACAATAAATGCAGCTCGCTTTTTGTATAAAGTTTCTAAAGGTTCTGTTACAAAAAACTCCAAATAGGTTTTATAATTATTACCATAAGTAACTGTAATCTTGTTTTCACCTAAATGGGTGAACTTGATTTTGTACAAGTATGTGCCTTTTTGCTTTTCTCCAATATACTTTATTTCAGTTGCAGTACTAAATTCGGCATTTAAAGTGGTTATTTTTTGTTTAGTACGCAAAGCAATAGTAGCTTCTAGGTCGTTAGGAATGGTCATACCTGGCATCACCTGAACATCAATCAATCCCTCTTCTACAAGAATATTACGTATGCCATTATAATCATTAGCCCATCTAAATTTAAAACCATAAGATTTAGCACTATTGGGTGCAATGGTGGCAGAGGAATGCGGCTGACGCCAATTTCCACGATTTTCTTTATTACCTGTTAGATCAGAATGTATATAAAGATTGAATATGCCTCGTTCTGATTGTATCGAGGAATTAGTTGAGAAATATTCCAAGGAAGTACCTTGCAGTGGAACCATTACAAGGTATGGTCCTAATCCCGTAGGACGTTGCCAAAAAAGAAAAGAATTATTACCCGAAATAAAATGATGTTTTACGACACGTTGTTCAAATATTTCTATAGGATTTTCTCCTCCCCCATTATTGTATAACAATGGAATAGCAAGATCCTCTATACGGATTGTTCCATTGGAAGTATTATTTAAAACAATATTCCATATAAGTGCATCTTGCTCTAAAGCAAAAGATTGTGTTAACTGTAATGCTTTGTTGTTATTTACCTCAGGAGCCCAAGTGTTTACTATAGTACCATTTTCTAATGTATTGGTTGTACAGCTATTAGATGCTCTAACCGAATCGAGCTTTCTTCCATTTACATAACGAATAGTAATATCTCCAAATAACCTACCTTTTTTTATATAATTGGTTGCATGAACATCATTGGTTTTATAAAGTTCAGCAATACCATATTTATCTGATTTAAAAGTAAATGCAGCATTGGTTAATTGCTTTGGTGCATTTGATTGAGCAATAACTTCAATTGGTTTATTGCTTATAAAATAAAAAAGTATACAAATTTTTGGTAGCTGATTTATATACTTTTTTAAGTGTTGCATTTATTAATATGTATCAAGTATTCCGATATTTTAAAATCTAATTCTATAAACAGTACTAATTATTGTTCTGCTTTAATCCAAACAATTGAACTTACACCCCTTGCTACTCTTTGCGGTGGTTCGGCTGCTTGTGTAGGCGTTGTAGTTCTTAGTTCCGTAGTTGGCGGAGCAACTGCAATTCTGTTATTTCTCGCAAAGTTGGGTATTGCTGTTAAAGGAGTACCATCGGCCCAAGTTCCTTTAATAATCATTACCCCCCTAAGTAAGTCGTTTTGCCATTCGGCATACAATGGTAATTTTCCAATTGGCTTGTCTATATCAGATTGATCTGCTTTTTCTACATTATACACCAATGGACCATAGCGCAATGCAACTCTACCTCGATCAGCTTCAATTCTTTGATCAGCTGTAAATCGTTGAACTTCCATCGGCATTTCTAATTCAATTTTATCACCAGCTTTCCATTTACGATTAATAATTGCATAGCCTTTATCTATTTTATAATTAACTATTTTACCATTCACTTTCAAAAATTTCAACCCTTTTACTTCTTTATCTGGAGTATATAATTCGCTGGTAGTTCTATTGGGTATACGCACATTTACAGCAAATTCCTTAGATACTTTAGGATTAACAGTAATCAATACATTTCCTTTCCAAGGATAATCTGTTTTCTGAACCATTTCTACATTTGTTCCCGCCACTTTTTCTACATTAATAGTACTACCCATAAATAGATTTACATAAATGGCCTTATCGCCAGTTACATAAGTCCAGGTAGGAACCATCAATAAAGTGCGTGGAATATTACCTACACAACAAGGGCAAACATGCCATGGATCGCGAGCTTGTCCTGATGCCAATGCATTGGTATAATAAAAATTCTTTCCCTCTAAATCGAGCGAACCCAATAATGCATTATACATAGTTTCTTCATATAAATCAGCATAGCGTGCATCGTGATAAGCAAGATTCATTTTATATTGAAAGAAAATTAAACCTGCACTTGAACAAGATTCGCAATAAGCATTATTTCGTAAAGAATAATTTCCACCAAATCCCTCAGAGGTTTCTCCACTTCCTATGCCACCAGTAAAATAATATTTCTTATTCACTAAGTTATTCCATAAAGACATCACGGCACTTTGGTAATCTACATCTCCAGTTTCTGCAGCAATATCGGCCATTGCAGAATAATTATAAGTTGCTCTAACTGCATGCCCCACTGCTTCATATTGTTCTTGAACAGGAACATGACTTTGATCATACTCACTTCCATCTTTACGACTATCTAGCAAGAATTTCGATAGTTTCACATAACTATCTCCTCTTCCATTACCTTCCATATCATTTACAAAACGGCCAAAGCGTACCAATGCTTGCTCCATTTCTTGATGGCCATCATACCATTCTTTTTTTCCGGCACCAATACCAATATTATTAACCCAACAATCTGCAAGCTTTTTAGCAGCTTCATATAAACGCTTATCTTTTCCATTGGTAAGTGTGTAATGATTGATAGCCGATTCAATAAAATAGCCTGCAACATATCCTTCATGATCTCCACGGTTTCTTGGCGACCATCTTTCTTTCCATCGAGTTGTATCTCTTAAAGTATAAGCAGTATGCAGATAACCATCTTTTTCTTGAGCAGCTAAAATAATGGGGATCCATTTTTCTAAGGTGGCTTGCATTTTAGTTTGTGCAGCAATTATCTCTTTATCACCTTGAGGATCTACCATTAAAGCAATACAAATTGATTCAACAGTTTGATGCACCCATGCGTTGGAGAATACATAACCTTTATGCCGAGTATGAGTTTCACCTCTCAAAGCTTTTGCAGCTTCTATAAAATTATCAATACCACCTTCTCCCATTTTTAAATCGGTACGCTCATTCTGATCTATGCAATAAGGTATCCAACTGGTGATCATGGCCTTAGCACGATCATTCCACAATTTGCTATCAATCTTATATCGTTTGGTATAAACAACATCTAAACGTTTTTCTTTAGGAGGCTCATGTACCTTAACTTTAACAGAAGAGGTTTGAGACAAGGTTCCGTCGGAAGCAGTTAATGCAAGTACATAATCGCCCACGGCAGAAAAACTGGCTGTTCCTTTAACTTTATCTCCACCAACAAACTGCACAGCACCAGGGCCAGAAACTTTTTTCCATTCAATTTTGCTTACTGGAAAAACAGATCGAACAGTGGCTGATAAGTAAGTTTTACCATTAATCATTACATCTCGATCTAACCCTGCATTTACAACAGGGGCCGGACTAGCAGAATTATCGGTTTTGTAAACCGCCCATTCTAGTAAGGTCATCACACCACGATCAGCAGAATCTAATTCAATCCGCATACGAGTTGTTTTTACTTCTTTAAAACTCGTTAAGTTCATTTGATTGTTTACTTTACCCATTCCCTGCATATTCTCAACAGGCAAGAACGCAGTTCCATTCCAATAAGAAATTCTATAATTCTCGGGTAATCGCGTATTATTATTAAAGTTCCACCAATACAAACCGATCTCCCCTGTAGTTACAGGTTCTTCCCAATCATATTGCACCCAAATATTGGTGCGAGGTTGAGGCCGATTAAAGCCTGTGCCTCCACCACCTGTACGGGCATTCCCAATATTCACGGGGGTTAGTCCATCATTTAATCCATTCATATTTCCCCCACCACCTCTACTAATACTCGCTTTTGCCACAATTGCCAAATTAGGTTTACTCAGTGAAGTGCTTTGTGCAATTGCCATCTGTACAAAACCTATCAAGAACATGATTTGTAATAGTCCGGTAAAAATTGATTGAGACTTTTTCATGATGTACCTTTTAAATTTGATTTATTTTGATTTAAAAGGGCAAGACCTACAATAAAAGTTGTAGACCCTGCCCTTTAGATTATAACCAACAATGAAAAGAATAACTTAATACCCTGTATTTTGTTTTAAGTTCAAATTAACCAACAATGAGTTAGCTGGAATTGGAAATATATTTCTAAATGTTGCAGATGGTTTATGAGAAAACCAACTTTTTCTGTGAAATACTCCGAATCGAATTAGGTCCTGACGGCGTTTCGCTTCAGCAGCAAATTCCCACCCCAATTCATCCAACATTCTTCCAAATGGTATATCTGCGCCTCCCTCAACGGTTGTTTGTGCACCATTAGCCCATTCACCATAAGAATACCTACTTCCTAGTTGCAATTGAGCAGCTGTTACAGTTGCTTTAGTAGGATTAGAGGCAAAATTTCTAGCACGAACCTGTGTAACAATTGTTGCTGCTTCAGCCGCATTCCCTGTACGAAGAAGAGATTCGGCTTTCATTAATAAAACATCTGCATATCGCATTAATGGAAAATCTACACTTGAACCTCCGCGCATGCCTGCTTTAATTTCATACTTACCAATACGAAAACCTTGACTATTTGTACTAGATGCTATGCTAGTAACTGTTTTAACATAGTCAATCACTAAAGCACCTGTTGTAGCATTGTATTGTGGCCCCATAATCCAAGTATCTCTTAATCTTCTATCATCTGGATCATAAGTATCAATAAACTGAGGTACCGCACAGTTGCCCCCCCATGGCTGCACTTGCATTGGATATACCAACTGCATTAATGGATCTAATGTTTTCATGTGTATATTACTCTCTGTAGCATTAATCTCATCATATGGAACAGCAAAAACGATCTCTTTAGAATTTTCGTTGGTTGAAGTAAAGTTCTCTTTGTAAGTGGGTGTTAAAGTATAAGCATTTGACGCAATGACATCATTACACTCTTGCACACATTTAGCCCACTGTGCTGTTCCTGTATAAACTTCTGCATTTAAATAAACCCTTGCCAAAAAAGATTTAGCTGCCCATCGGGTCATTCGACCGTATGTTGCTCTAGAAACATCAGTAGATAAATTAGGCATAGATTCTGTAAATTCTTTAACAACAAAGTCGTATACCTGCTGACGAGTTCTCTGAACCGGTAAACTTGTATCTTTAAAATCAATTACAATAGGAACATTCCCATGGTTATCTAGTAAAAGATAATAATAGTAAGCTCTTGCAGCTCTTAATTCCGCGATTATAGCATCTTTACCTGTGGAGATAGGAATCTCGCCTGAGCCAATCTGATACAACACTCTATTTGCGTTATTGATCCCTGTATAACAACGGTTATACAAACCATTAGGCTGTCCTTGTGTAGGTGTCCATGTATGTTCATGCATTCTTCTGTAAGTTCCGCCATCAACCCAACCGTTCGGTCGAGCAGGAGTAACAATCTGATCAGCGGCTTCTTCTTGCAGATCAAATAATCCTTGCCAGCTGGCTGTGTTTGCTCGCAATACTGTATATACAGGTGCAATCAATGCAGGCACATCCTGAGCCGTAGCTTGGAAATTTTGTGCAAGTACTTCAGAATATACTTTCTCGTCTAATTTTGTACAACTATTAAGGATCATCATTCCAGCCAGCGCCGCTGCAAGAATCCACTTTTTACTATAATATATTTTCATAATTGATCATTTTAATTTTTCAGATTACAATGTTATTAATGCACCAAAAGTAAATGTTCTTGTTGTTGGATATTTATCACGCTCATCATTTCCGGGAGCTAATCCATTTCTACTTACTTCAGGATCAATTCCTTTATAACCAGTGATAGTAAATAAATTCAGACCTGATGCGTAAAAACGAAGCGACTTTATATATTTTTTACTCTTTAAATTTACGTTGTAACCAATCGTAATATTATCTACTTTCCAATAGTCGCCATCCTCAATATAATAGCTAACATAAGCCTGAGGATTTTTCAACCTGGTTTTGTTATATACATTATCAAATGCAGATTTAAGTACGTTGTAATTACCTAAAATCTGAGGTTGCGAGTTCTCATAAAACATGCGTTGGAAATTTAAGATCTGAAAGCCAAATGCACCACGCATTAATACACTCAAATCCCAATTCTTGTAACGTACTGTGTTATTCCAACCTGCATAATACTTAGGCAATCCGTTGCCCAGAATTTGTTTATCTTCCTGACGAGCCTGGGCATACGGTTTTGGCTTACCATCTGCTCCCTCGATGATCCATAGACCATTTGCATCTATATCTACTGACTTATATCCATGAAAATTGCCAATTGGACCCCCGATATCTACCCTGTGGGTGTAGTCCTGAATAGGCTCGCCAGTTCCGCCAGCAGTAAAGAAATTTGCAGTTGTTCTAAATTTATTATTTGATAAGGAAACCAATTTGTTGGTGTTGGTTGAGAAGTTAATACTTGTTTCCCAAGAGAAGTCTTTCTTTTGGATAGCATTATAGTTAATCAATACTTCCACCCCCTTATTTTCCATTACGCCTACATTTGCAAGAATACTATTGAATAAGTATGGAGGAACAGGAACGCTATAGTTATATAACATGTCACGTGTTGTTCTCTTATAAATATCAATGGTTGTGCTCAACTTTCCACCAAGAACTGAAAGATCAATACCAAAATTGGTCTCTTCTTTTCTCTCCCACTTTAGATCTGGATTTGGGTTACGTACTGGAGCCAAAGATTGGATCCAAACACCATTATTTAAAAAACGGCTACCATAGTTCAAGCTAGTTTGAGATAAATATGCCGCTGTCGGGGCAATACCAGTTACCCCGAATCCAGCTCTTAATTTTAAGTCTGTGATGAATTTTACATTACGCATGAATGATTCATTCTTGATACGCCATGCGCCAGAGATAGCAGGGAAAGTACCCCACTTGTTATTTTCACCAAATTTAGAAGAACCTTCACGGCGTATACTCGCAGATAAAAGATATTTATCTGCATAGTTATAATTGATACGGCCAAAGAAACCGATTAGTTTACTTTCTTCTGCAGTACTACTCATACTTGCTTCTCCACGAGCGAGTGCATTACCTGCCTGAAGTCGATTGTATGAATATTGATCAGTGGGGAAATCCCAGTTTGAAACTGAAAAGCTCTCATCAAAAAAATCTTGATAACTATAGCCACCCAATGCTACCAAACGATGCTTACCAAAACTCTTGGCATAATCTACAGTGAACTCCATTAAATTATCATTACCGGCACTTGTACCTCTAGAAGCATTCCCATTTCTTCCGTTTTTAGTAGTAGAAATATGTTGTTTGGTTTCTGAAAAACCAGATAAAGATTCTGTCTTAACACTTGCCAATAACAACTTGGCATTCAATCCACGTGCCAAATTAGCGGTTATGCTTCCTGATAAACGAGTTTCCTGAGATTCATTTCTAGCTATGGTTTCATTAATATATCCCAGTGGATTATCATAGAAATAAATATTTCTTTCTTTCCATTGACCTCTGAAATCTCTTACACTATCTGTTGGATTTCGAATAACAGATTGACGATAGATATAATTGTTAAAACCGCCATCATCATTACGTTGACGGCTGATCACATTAAGGTTGACTTTCACCTTACCTTCAAACATACTATGATTAATATCTGCACGCAATGTTAACTGTCGATTCACAGACTTAAGGAACATACCCTCCCAGTCTCTATAATTGATATTGGCAGTATAACTTGTTTGCCTGTTTCCACCTTGAAAAGTAAGATTATGAGTTTGGCTGAATGGTGTAGGTCGTGCGATTTCTTTGAACCAATCCGTATTCATACCATAATCAATAAATGGTAAACCTTCTCTTCCATACTGACGAAATTCTTCGGCATTTAAGAATCTTGGACGTCTTGCAATGGTCTGAACACTTCCATACCCATTATATTCTACAACAGATCTGCCTGAACCTTGAATTTTACGAGTGGTAATTAATATTACCCCATTAGAACCTCTAGTGCCATAAATAGCAGCCGCAGAGCCATCTTTCAGAACATCCATCGACTCAATATCCTCCGGAGAAACAGAATTCAAATTTCCTGGAACCCCATCGATCAAAATAAGAGGTGCAGTAGAAGCATTTAGAGTAGTAATACCTCTTAATTGAATCTGTGTTGTAGCTGTTGGAGAACCCGAAGAAGTAGATACAGATAAGCCAGCTACTTTTCCTTGAATCAATTGAGCAGCATCTCGAACAAATCCTTTTATAAAATTTTCTTGTTTAACACTTGATACAGCACTAGTAAGATCGCCTTTCTTTTGTGTACCATAACCAACCACTACCACTTCATCCAAACTGTTGATATCTTTGTTTAATTTTACATTAAGCGCATTAACCCCGCGCACAGGTAAAGTAAGGGTTACATATCCTATATAAGAAATATCCAACAAAGCATCATCTGAAGGAACTGTGATGCTAAACTTACCTTCGGCATCGGAAATAGTGCTTGTTGAACTGTTCTTAATAGAAATGGTAGCTCCCTGAAGAGGACCACCTGAAGTAGCATCGGTAACCATACCTGAAATTGCACGTGCTAGCGAATTACTAAAGTAGGGTGAATTTTCGTTGTTTGCATAAACACCGTTCACTACTACAAGAAAAGCGAGAAAAAAATAGATTAGGAGTTTTTTCATAAAGCAAGCGTTTAAATTAATCGTCATAATGACAATTAAAGCTATTTTAAAAGAACAACTGTTCAAGCTTGTATTTTAACAAATACTAAACATATTTTAACCTTTTGGGGGAATTACCTCTAAAGGGTAGCTTAATTGAAGGAATTTTTAGGCGCTACCTAAAACGATAACAAATTAGACAACCAATGATACAATCAAAAAATATCATTCACTATATCAGTTTAATCATCGATCAAATTATAAGGTGCAACGATGATAGTTCTTGGATTTTTATTCTGATACAGAAAAAACCTGGCACCTAGACCCTTACAAAGGCTTTATATATCAGCATATTGGATTAAGGAATAATTAGATAGTGTATTTATGTATTTCTCATGCAAATTATTTTCAAATCAGCTTCTTAGTGGCTAGAGTGGATCGTTACCTGATTGGATAATTCTACCTATTATCTATTGAAAAAATAGTACTTAGCGATTCCGCACGCTCTTTAAATACTGCTGAGTAGCATCAGAATATATACCAATCAGGTGTGAACGTACCAGATTATCGATTTGTCCGGATTGTTTTTCGGTTCCTAATTTAATTAATTTAGAAGGCTTAGAAGGCATATGGCAATCAATGCAATTATTTACTATGGTAGATCCTACTTTATCTTTAAATGAACAAAATTGTTCTGTATTCAGTGGATGACAATTCATACAGCGCGTAGATAATAATTGTAGATTGTTCCTTTCAGTTTGATGTGGATCATGACAAGAACTACAGGTTATTGTCTGAATTGCGCCTTTATAACATTTACTACCCAACAATAGTTGATACTGATTACCATGTACATCTAAACTTTCAATATCATGCTGAACGGTATCGGGTTTGTAAAAATCTTTAAACAAATTCCCTGGCCTAAATAGAAAAGGAGAGCGTATCGGCTCTCTTAACCCAGAATGACAAGTTGCGCAACTTTCTATTTGCTGTAGATTATTGGCAGACATATATGAGTGAATGTATTTGGCTTTTTTTTCCATTGGATTTTCTTGCTGATAAGCAGCATGCGCGGCTGCAGGTCCATGACACCTTTCACAGTCTATGCCAACAATCAGAGAGTTTTTATTGAATGCATCAACACGATAGCCTTTTTCTTCTCTCATACCTGTTCTTTCAATAAAAGAACTATGACATTCAAAACAACCAATCGGTATAACTCTATCAAAGCGAATATGATCCGTAGGGTAATTTGGACTGTTCACCCAAGTTTTTCCAATTACTGAATAACTTATTGGTAACTGATAAACATTATCACCCTGCCAATATAAAAATGTTTGTGCTTTTCGTCCGGATCCAATCACTAGATCAAAAGGGAAAGAGGCTTTTTGAATTCCATCTTCATATGCTGTTTGAAAAAAACCTCCCTTATTTTGTTCCATCAAAACCTTCAGATTGTCACGGTAATGATATTGGTTACTATCTGTATGAAAGCTTCCTTTGATATTTAAATCATTGGCAAGACTGGTGGTCTTATTATGGGCTGAATGAACATAGGCCTTAGCAATATCAGCATGACAACTTACGCAAGCACTAGATCCCGCATAAGCAACACCTCTGGGATCTTGTGAAAAGACTGTTTTATCTTGAACACAATACTGGAACAAAACTATTGCTGCAATTAGACAGAAAAAGACTCGAAACCATTTTTGCGTGAACATCTATTACTGATTAGAATTTAACCTCTATTTAATTTATAATTCTCAGCTAAGGGTTACCAATCTATTAATGAAAAAAATAATTATCATATTCATCAATATAATTAAAATTCAGCTTTATCATTTAAAACTACTTCAATCAGTTAAATTCAATTGTAAGAATATTAACTCATAATACCTCTATTTTGATCATTATTCAAATAGGTTAAATACATGGTAGAAATGGTTCATACATGGCAATACTATTTAAGTTAATATTAAATATCTTTAATTGGAATTAATGTTGATTTATTTAACAAAACACTTATGTCTTCAAATACACAGTTCAAACCTTCTTTAAAACTTTTTGATGCAACAATGATTGTTGCTGGATCGATGATAGGATCAGGCATTTTCATAGTAAGCGCCGATATCACCAGAAATGTAGGCAGTGCAGGTTGGCTGATGATTGTATGGATAATCACAGGATTTATGACCATTGCCGCTGCACTGAGTTATGGAGAACTAAGTGCTATGTTTCCAAAAGCTGGTGGACAATATATTTACTTAAAAGAAGCCTATAATCCACTAATGGCATTTTTATTTGGCTGGAGTTTTTTTTCGGTCATTCAAACAGCTACTATAGCTGCTGTTGCTGTTGCTTTTGCAAAGTTTACTGCATACCTATTTCCATTTTTCAGTGAAGATATCATCGCTTTTGATGCTGGTTTTATAACTATTTCGAGGGCTCAATTGCTTTCGATTTTTGTTATTATTGCCCTGACTTACATCAATACCAAAGGCATACAAAGTGGCAAGTTGATTCAAACAACATTCACAACTGTTAAACTCTTGAGCCTATTTGGTTTAATTCTATTTGGACTGCTCGCTTTTAAAACTGAAGTATGGAACGCTAACTGGAGCGATGCTTGGAAATTAAAACCGCTTTTAGCCGATGGCACACTTGGAACCTATACAACATTTGCGGCATTAGGAGCTATAGCCGCTTCGATGGTTGGCTCTATTTTCAGCAGCGACTCATGGAACAATGTTACATTTATTGCAGGTGAAATAAAAAATCCTCAACGCAATATAGGCTTAAGTCTTTTTTTAGGTACATTAATTGTTACCATTATTTACTTACTTACGAATATCACTTATACTGCACTACTCCCATTGCAGGAAATAGCTACCTCTGCAAAAGACAGAGTAGGTGTTTCTGCTTCTAATGTGATTTTCGGTCAGGCAGGAACTATTATCATTGCGATCATGATCATGATTTCTACATTTGGTTGTAATAATGGGATCATACTTGCCGGTGCACGTGTTTATTATACTATGGCAAAAGATAAACTTTTCTTTTCAAAAGCCAGTATATTAAACAAAAATCAGGTTCCTAGTTATGCTTTATGGCTACAATGTATTTTTGCATGTGGCTGGAGTTTAAGTGGCAAATACGGTCAATTACTAGATATGATTTCCTTTGTAGTTGTTGGATTTTACATGTTAACAATTGCAGGCATTTTCATTCTAAGAAAAAAAATGCCCGATGCTCCTCGCCCCTATAAAGCATTTGGTTATCCTTATTTACCCATCATCTATATTTTAATGGGACTAAGCTTTTGCATATTGCTCATTATTTTTAAACCAGCATTTACTTGGCCTGGTTTAGTTATTACTTTATTGGGTATTCCAATTTATTTTATAATAAGAAAAAAGAAGGCAGCATAAAAAAATCATCAGTAATTAAGTTGAAAAATCGCGTATTTTTTATTTATGCTTTTATCCCATCTACAATATTTAAAGAAGTTATTCATTCTAGCTTTATGCACGTTCTTGGTTTTGAATGCAAGTGCCGAGAGGGCCAAAGACAAAACTGATATTGAATTTACCTTATCCTTTAATGATCCTGCAAGTCATGTAGTTCATGTTGTATTAAAATATCAAGGAGCAAGTTCCAATGAAACAGTTTTTAAAATGCCTGTATGGACAACAGGTTATTATCAGCTCATGAATTATGCTGATCAAGTTGCTCAGTTCAAAGTAACTGATATGCAGGGCAATCCAATAAGTTGGGAAAAACTAACATCAAACTCTTGGAAGGTATTTAATCAAGAAAAAAAATCATTTCAAATATCTTATGATGTAAAAGGCACTCGTTCGTTTGTAGCAGCAAATATTATTGAAGAAGAAAGAACTTACTTGTCTCCAGCCGGAGTAATGGTATATCCTGAAGGATTAATCAATCACCCAGTTAATGTTATCATTGAACCATTTCAAAAATGGAATACCATTGCAACAGGATTAACACTTGTTGAAGGAAAGAAAAATACTTATTCAGCTCCTGATTTTGATATTTTGTATGATAGCCCTTTTCTAATGGGCAGTAAGTTAGAATCATTGCCCCCTTTTTATGTAAAAGGTATTCCACATTATTTTGTTGGGTACAATATGGGAAGTTTTGATAAGCAACAATTAATGAATGACTTACAAAAAATTGTAGAAGCTGCAGTGAACCTGATGGGTGATATTCCCTATAATAACTATACTTTTCTTTCGATTGGCCCAGGTAATGGCGGTATTGAACATTTGAATTCTGCTTCAATTTCTTTTAGTGGTAATTCATTAAGTACCCAAGCAGGAAAAATTCGTACTTATAGTTTTTTGGCGCATGAATTTTTTCATCATTATAATGTAAAACGTATAAGACCAATTGAACTAGGCCCCTTTGATTACGATAAGGGCAGCCCAACCAAAATGCTTTGGGTTTCGGAAGGTATTAGCGTGTATTATGAATATATTTTATTGAATAGGGCTGGTTTTATGGGAGCTGATGATTTTTTGAATGCTTTACACAACAATATATTGGCTTATGAAGGAAAGCCAGGAAGATTGTATCAAACATTAACCGAAGCAAGCTATAATACATGGTCCGACGGCCCTTTCGGAAGAACCGGAGATGATGTTAATAAAACGATTTCCTATTATGAGAAAGGTCCAGTAGTAGGTGCCATGCTTGATTTAACTATTCGCAATGCAACAAAAAACAAAAAATCTTTAGATGATGTAATGCGTAGTTTGTATAAGGAATATTATCAAACAAAAAAGCGAGGCTTTACAGAACTTGAGTTTAGAAAAACTTGTGAAAAAATTGCAGGTAAACCACTACAAGAAGTTTTTGAATATACTTCAACTGTAAAAGAATTGAATTATACCAAATACTTCGGTTATGCAGGAATTAACATAGATACAAGTACTAAAATAGTTGGAGGGTATACCGGACTTTCTGTTAGAGATCGAAGCGATTCTTTAGTGGTGACAGATGTAGCATTTGAATCACCTGCTTGGAATGCAGGTTTAAGAAGGAGAGATATTATAGCGTTACCAGAAAATGTACAAAAACCAACTGCAGCTACTTTTACCCAAATAATGAGTGTAAAAAAAACTGGTGATCCAATTAGTTTACTGCAAATTCGTCAAGGGAAAACAAGTTCAGTACAATTTACATTAACTGATAAAAAAAATCAGTCTTTTCAAATGAAGCAAAGCGCCGATCCTAATTCACTTCAACTTTCCATTAGAAATGATTGGCTAAGAACGACCCATTAGTACAGTCATTTTTTTCCCTTGATATCTTATTGTTTTCTTTTGTTGGCTACCAATCCATTCAATAATGAATATTCTATTTATTTTATGATCGATTCATCAGGAGATGTTCCTTTAAACTTTATTTGATAAGGCCATTGTTCTTCTACAACCGGAGGTACTGGAGTAGCATCAGTAGTTCTTCTCCTCACAGCTATTGGCCAATGTTCTGTGGGTGCACCCATAACCACTAACCATAAGTATTCCGTATCTTTTGGTACTTTAAATTTCGCAATACCTTCGGTATCGTTATAAACATCACCATATACCCTAGTACCATCTTTTTTTGAGGCCATAAAACCATATCGCCATCCTGCCCTATCGATATTCACTTTATTAAATCCTTCTAATCCTGCAATGCCTTTAAAATTGACCACTATTTTTGTTCCTGCTTTTGGTACTTTTAATTTAATACCATTGTATCCATAATTCTGAGGGCATTTTTCTTTTGTTATCACAAACCAGTCATCTCCAATTCGATTGAGTGTGGTAAAATGCTGGTTAGCATATCTACGAGCAACCTGATCTATTCGTGGCATATCCCAAGTAATAAATCGTCTTGAGGCATCAAACATTTCATCATTAAATTGTTCTTGACTTTGAAATGTTATACGTTTATATGTTGTAACAGGATCTTCTCCTTGTTTAGTGTTCCTACAAAATTCTCCATAAAATTCTCTTCCACGTTTATTCGACCAATATTCAAATACATAGGGTGAATGATAGGTATTATAACTATGTAAAAAAGCATAATGAGTTCCTTTTAAATAATCCACCAAATGGTAATTTTCAAAGGTCATCCACTCGGGATATACTTGCCAAAGCATATACTGGGCAGACATTTCACCAATTGACCCTCTTGGGCCCCCACCATTATCAATGGAAGAAACATATTGGAACGAATGGCCAAGCTCATGCGCCAAAGCACCATAAGGTGGTTTATTCATTCTTGCTGCAGGTGTCCACAACATACCAACTTTACCTGTTCCACCACCAAATGCAGTTCCTCCTTCGCCATTGATAACAAACAAAACCATTTTGTATTTGTCGGTAATTGAATTTCCTTTTTTAATGAGTTTTAGAGAGTCTACATAAAAACTATAAAATCGTTCGCATTCTTTTAAGGCCAATTGTGGATCAAATCTTTTACGCTCATTGGCTAATTCTGCAGGATTATCACCAAATTCTTTATGCCAAAAAATGGCAATATTATCCCCTTCTACCATTCTTTTAAAACTATAATCGCTTTCTTCTTTATTAAAATCATTATTCGGTGTTATTCGCCAAATGGTATCAGCCAGGTATAATTGTTTATTGGCTTGATTTTTATTAGCCATTTCAGTTAATTGCGCTTTCAATAAATTGGGATTCACTAAAAGAAATAAAATTAAAACTTGTATTATTTTCATTGAATTATCATTTAGTAACTTAAAAAATTATTGGAACTAAAAATTTAACTAAAACGATTAGGATCAAATGCTTTTATATTTATAGCTGTTGGTTCACCATTAGCAAGGTCTGCAATTAATTGCCCAGTAACAGGGCCTAGGCTAAGCCCCATCATTGCATGTCCTCCTGCAATGAGCAAATTATTGTACCGTTTACTATATCCAATATATGGTAATCCATCTGGAGAGCAAGGTCTAAACCCATACCATACTTTTTCTTTAGCTGGCATTTGCACTTGTAAACCTGGCATGTAATCCGGAACAGATTCTACAATGCCTTGAACTCGCTTCATATTTATTTGATCATTAACTGCCCCAATTTCCATAGTGCCACCGAATCTTATTTGATTATTCATAGGGGTAATTGCAACACGGGCTTCGCATAAAATAGCGGGAATGTTTAAATTATTTTCTTGTCCATCCACGTTAAAAGAATATCCTTTACCGGGCATTAGAGGTATACTGATACCAAGTGGTTTTAATAATTGAGGCAACCAGGATCCTGCCGCCATTATAAAAGTATCTGCTTTTATTTCTCGATCTCCAACACGAATACTGTCAATATGTTGATTATTCCTTTTTATATACTGGATATCACCTTTGATAAATTCGGTGCCCGCATTTTTTAAATAGGCCATTAACTGTTGGTTCAGCTTATTGGGATATAAATGAGCATCGCTTTTATAATGAACCGCACCTAAAACATCTAATGCTATATTTGGCTCTAAGGCTTGTGCTTCATCTGAATTTAATGAAACAACATCAAGCCCCATTGCACGTGCTTTCTCTGCTAAATGAATTTCTTCTTCTGCAACTTTCTCGGATTTGAAATACATTACAATGCCTTTTTTCTCGAAAGCAAAATCAAAACCGGGTTCTCTACTCAAATCTTCATATAACTTTTTGCTGAGTAAATTACTTTCCAATAAGTAGGGAGCCGATTTTTCTACGTTTGCAGCAGTAGCACTTTTAATAAAACGAAGACCCCATTGAATTAACTGCGGATTTAAAGAAGGCTTTACATAAAAAGGGCTTTTAGAATCGAACATCCAACGGATTCCTTGTGCCAAAATTCCAGGAGCGGCCAATGGCACAAAATGACTTGGCACAATCATTCCTAGATTTCCATAAGAACAACTATCCAACAAATCTGTTCTATCAACAAGAGTTATATCCCACCCTTTCTTCTTTAGGTAATATGCAGAACTTAAACCAATTACTCCTCCTCCTATAATAACTGCTTTCATAATTTGTAAATAAATTAGATAACCTGAAATCCATGTGCGTAAGGATCATCATCATCTATGATAATTGTATTGTATCCTGTAATCTTGGCCCATCCCTCAATGCTAGGAATTATAGCTGGCTTTCCATTAATCGAGGTTTCTTCTTCAATTCGTCCTGTAAATGTTGAACCAATTATACTTTCATGAATAAAAAGATCTCCTTTCTTCAATTTTCCTTTTGCATACCATTGGGCCATACGTGCAGAAGTACCTGTACCACATGGAGAACGATCAATTGCTTTATCACCATAAAAAACTGCATTACGAGCACTTGAAGAAGGATTGATTGTTTTACCAGTCCAAAGCAAATGACTTAATCCTTTAATATTCTCATTTTCAGGATGAACAAACTGATTGGTTTCATTAATTAATTTTCTACAAACTCTACTCCAAGAAATGAGTTGATCTGCAGTAAAATGTTCTATTCCAGGAAAATTAGGTTGAGGATCTACAATTGCATAAAAATTTCCACCATAAGCAACATCTACAAAAATCTTACCCAAATCAGGGCAATCAACTTCTACATTTTCAGCAGCAAGAAAGGAAGTAATATTGGTGAGTTTTACTGATTTTACTTTATTGCCTTCTTGTACATAATCAATTAATACAATACCTGCAGGTGTTTCAATTCTTAAGTGACCTGGCGTTTTAGGTTTCACCAATCCCTCTTCAATAGCAATTGTAATGGTACCAATTGTGCCGTGGCCACACATGGGCAAGCATCCACTTGTTTCAATAAATAGAACTCCAATATCATTTTTAGAATCATGCGGGGGGTAAAGAATACTTCCACTCATCATATCATGACCTCTAGGCTCAAACATTAAGCCCTTTCTAATCCAATCGTACTCTTTTAAGAAGTGCAATCGTTTTTCCATCATGTTGTTGCCAACAAGCAAAGGTCCACCTCCAGCAACCAATCTTACAGGATTGCCGCAAGTGTGAGCATCTATGCAGAAAAATTTTTTATGCGCCATTGATTAAAATAAGAATTTAATTATACAATTGCATCTCGAGTAAGTACCCCATTTACTTTTCGCATAATTGATGCTTCATTTTCATTTCGCAAATAAATGGGAAGTAATGCTGAAGGAGCATCTTGATAACATACTGGTCTTACAAATCGCCTGATTGCTTCTGTGCCAACCGAAGTAGTTCTTGAATCAGATGTTGAAGGGAATGGCCCGCCATGAACCATTGCATGACAAACTTCTACACCTGTTGGCACTGCATTAAATATTAATCGACCTACTTTTTGTTGAAGCATATTTGCAATAGGTTGAGCTTCATCCAAATCTGCTTTGGTGCCAAATATAGATCCGGTTAATTGCCCTCTCAACGAGTTTAGCGCTAATTCCAATTCTTTCTTATCACTACAAACCACAATTAAAGAAGCTGGTCCAAAAATTTCTTCTTGCAGCACTGGTTCATTGATAAAATGAGCAGCACTTACTTTATACAATGCAGGAGAACCTTTGTAGTTAATAGTTTCATCGGCACCTTCTAATAGAGTGCTAATATTAGGCAACCCACTAATTTTCTTGCGCTCGCTATAATATGCATTACAAATTGTTTGATTTAACATTACACCAGGCACTGATGCTGATAATGCTGCAACCAATTCAGTAATAAACAATTCAGTAGCTTCAGATTGCATTACAAAAATCAATCCCGGATTTGTACAAAATTGTCCAACACCAAGAGTTATAGATCCTGCAAGCGTAGTAGCAGTTGCTGCAGATTGCTCTGCAAGAATATTGGGTAAAAATACCAAAGGATTAATACTGCTCATTTCGGCATATACAGGAATTGGCGTTTTTCTTTTTTGAGTAGCCGTTGCAAAAATGGCCATCCCAGCTCTATATGATCCAGTAAATCCTACGGCTTTGATTGATTCATCAACAGTAAGGCGTTGACCCAACTTACTACCTTCTCCTATTAAGCTAGAGAATACACCATCTGGCATTCCAGTTTGCTGTGCAGCTTTTTGAACAGCTTTTGAAATAAGTTCGTTGGTACCAAGATGTGAAGTATGCGCTTTAACGATAACTGAGCATCCGGCAGCCAAGGCAGAAGCAGTATCTCCACCTGCAGTAGAAAATGCAAAAGGAAAATTACTTGCACCAAAAACAACAACTGGACCTAAAGGTTGAAGAATCCGACGCAAATCGGTTCGAGGCATAGGTTTTCTATCTGGTAATGCTGTATCTATTACAGCATCCGACCAAGACCCTTCCCTCAGTAATGAAGCAAATAATTTTAATTGGTTCATCGTTCTGTCTCTTTCTCCAGTTAATCTTGCCAAAGGCAATCCTGATTCAAGATGCGCTCTTTCCAATAAAATGTCTCCGATCAATAAAATTTGCTCAGCTATTGCTTCTAGAAATAAAGCCCGAGTAAGATAATCTGTTTTACTATATACATTGAATGCAATTGTAGCTTTTTCAATGGCTAATGAAATTTCATCATCAGAAGCAATATGAAATTGCTCAGGCAATAAATCTCTTGTAATAGTACTAAATGCTTGAACAGTATTATTTCCATTGGATAATGTTTCGAATCCAATGATATTTTTTCCTTCTATCATTTCTTTATTTTAGGTGCAAATATTCAGGCAATGTTGGTCTAGTTGCCAACGCTTTTTCTATTATTCCTTTTACCCTTACCAGCTCATCCCCTTTTAGTTTCAAACGTGGCGCTCTTACATTACTTGTTCCAATCCCAGTGTATTCTGCAGCCAATTTAATATTTTGAACCAATTTTGGATGAATATCTAACTCTAACAATGGCAAGAACCAACGGTAAATTTTTAATGCTTCTTCAATTCTACCAGCTTTAATCAAATTAAAAATAGCGACGGTTTCTCCTGGAAAGGCATCCACTAAACCTGCTACCCATCCATGGGCGCCCATACACAAACTTTCCATAGCCAAAGGATCTACGCCAGTAAGAATTTTGAAACGATCACCAAAACGGTTAATCATTCTCGTTACGTTTGTAACGTCTCGAGTAGATTCTTTAACTGCTTGAATATTTGGAAACTTTGCCAGTTCTTCAAACATATCCAATGTTACCAAGATTTTATAATCTACTGGATTATTGTAAATCATTATCGGAAGCGAAGTAGCTTTTGCCACAGATTTAAAATAATCAAGTGTTTCTGCATCATCCGCATAATAACGCATAGGAGGCAATAACATAAAGCCATCTGCTCCATTCTTTTCTGATTCTATAGCAAGTTGAATAGCTGCTTTAGTTGTTTGCTCTGCAATGTTAATGATTACAGGAATTTGATCGGAAAGAATTGATTTAGCAAATAACATGAGTTCAGTTTTCTCTTTATTAGAAAGTGAACTTGCTTCCCCTAAAGATCCTCCAAGCACTATACCTTTCACACCTGCCTTAACTTGAGCCTCTAGATTTATTTTAAATACGTCAAAATCTATTGAATCATCTTCTTTAAACGGTGTTAATAAAGCAGGATAAACCCCCTCCCATAAAATTGTAGCCATATATATGAATTTTAGTAAAAATAAAACCCCTTTCGAATATTGTGTTTTCGAGGATTAATTGATTCTATACAGATTTTAACTAATTTAAAGAAATGGTCAGAAGGGCCTTATCTAATATTCTTTCCATTATTTTAACTAAAATACACTAAACTTGATTAAAATAATTGCAAATACCTGCAACTTCATTTAAAATTAACTGTCTATCTATAAATATTAGAATAATATGGCAAATTTAGTGCTATATTTAATTAATACTATTTATGAAAATTTTACAATTTACCATTCCTGTTCCGGGCGATAAAAACATTATTGTTCGACGCGATTTGTTACCACATTTCTACAATCGACTTCATAGGCATGATGAAATTCAATTAACATGGATACAGAAAGGCGAAGGCACATTAGTTGTTGACAATAACATGCACACATTTGGACCTAATCAAATATTTTATTTGGGTGCTAATCAACCTCATGTATTTAAAAGTGACCCAGCCTATTTTGCGGCTAAGAGTGTGCGCAAAGTACAGGCTTTAACTATTCATTTTAACCCAAAAGGAAAATTGAGTAACTTCTTCGAATTAGAAGAGATGAATACAGCCAATCTTTTTATTCAAAAACACAACAATGGCTTTATAGTACCAGATAAACATATTGCAGATGTTGCACACAAAATGCAATTAATCAGCAAATACGCTGGAATGGATCAAGTTCTTGCTTTTATAGACTTAATGAAAAAGTTTACAACAATTGCAAACCTAAAAGAATTGTCGAGCATAATTAGCTTAAATACTGTTAGTGAACATGACGGTATCCGTATAAGTAATATTTACGATTATATAATGGTAAATTATTCAAAACAAATTACACTAGAAGATGTGGCTAAACAAGCCCATATGACACCACAAGCTTTTTGCAGATATTTTAAAAAACGCACTCACCATACCTTCGTTTCATTTCTCAATGAAATGCGCGTAAATGAAGCTTGCAAAAAACTCACATCTAGCGATTCCGATATGGTGAGTATTTCAAATATTGCCTATAATTGCGGATTCAATACAATAACTAATTTTAATCGTGTTTTTAAATCTATAATTGGAAAATCTCCAAGTGAATACCTTGATAATTATTTTAGATGCACTTTCGAAGAACCGGTAATTTAAACCATCAAATAATTCAATCAATATTAATTCAAAACATCATTTAATTCGTTGTTATTCCTATCTGGCGGGTCTATACCTAATAAACTTTTTACAAAAAAATCACGTTTTTTCGCTCTTCCATAAGGTCCCCCATCTCCGTGTCCCATTCCTGGTACAGACAAAAAGTCAAATGTTTTTTTCGCTTTAATTAATGCATCTGCTACTCTGTAGGTAGACTCAGGCGGAACGTTCTGGTCTGCTTCTCCTACAATCAACAGTAATTTTCCTCTTAACTTATTTGCATTGGTAATATTAGATTGTTCATCGTAATGTTTTCCTACCGGGTACCCCATCCATTGTTCATTCCACCATTGCTTATCAATTCTATTATCATGGCAACCACATGCCGAAACAGCTGCTTTATACCATTGAGGATGAAATAGTAAACCACCCAATGAATTTTGCCCGCCAGCAGATGTACCATATAACCCAATCCTGGTTGTATCTGCTTGAGGATACTTTTTAGCAAGCGCCCTCATCCATAAGATACGGTCTGGGAAACCAGCGTCTCCTAAGTTTTTCCAACATACATCATGAAATGCTTTTGAGCGATTATATGTACCCATCCCGTCTATCTGTACTACAATAAATCCAAGTTCTGCCATGCTTTGCATTTCACCAGTAGCAGAAAAGTTTTTAGGAACAAAAGAATCTTGAGGACCTGCATAAATGTTTTCAATTATCGGATATTTTTTAGCTGGATCAAAATCAGTAGGTCTAAATACGATACCCCAAATATCCGTTACGCCATCGCGGCCTTTTGAATGAAAAACCTCAGGCAATTTAAATCCTGCTTTAACAAATCTTGTAATATCAGCAGATTCAATGTCTAATACTTTTTCTCCATTGGAAGTTCTTCCTACAATAGATACAGTTGGCTTTTCTGGAGTTGAATAACTATCTAAGTAAAATTGTTTATCCGGTGAGAAAACGAGTCTGTGATTATATCCTGGCTCAGTTAAACGAATAAGATTTTTCCCATCAAAGCCAATACGGTAATAATGAATATTATAAGGATCTTCTCCTGCATTCATTCCACTTGCCTGAAACCATATTTCTCTTTTAATTAAATCAACACTATCGATAGTTCTAACTACCCAATCTCCTTTGGTTACCTGATTTTTAACAGTGCCGCTTTTCGAATCCACTAAATAAATATGTCGCCAACCATCTTTTTCGGTAATCCATACAATTTCAGCAGTAGCAGGCAAATAATGTGTAAATATTTTTTGTTCGTAAATAAATGTATTGGTTTTTTCATCAACTATATTTCTCGTACTTCCGTTATTCATATTTACTTCAATAATCCTAAATCTTTGATGTCCACGATCAACACGTTCAAATAAAAAGTGCTCATTATCTCCCTCATTCCAACGTATACGAGGTGCGTCGAAAAAATCAATTAGATCTGTATTCACTTTTGTAAGAGATTTATCGGCTACTTTAATAGTATACATTTCATAAGTAGAAAAATCATCTCCTGGTTGTTTATAATTTTGTTGCTTTAGTTCTCCACGTGTTGTACCTGGTATTGATGTGGCAATAAAATATACTGGCTTATCAATTACTCGTTTAGTTTTATAAGCAATGAGGTAACGGCTATCTGGCGACCAGCTTACATCTCCATATGGCAGTTCTTTAGTTCCATCTGTAGTATATGCAATTGATTCTCCACCACCGATAGGCTCTATAAAAATATTATTATCTTTCAAACTAAAGCTCCATTTTTTATCAGGTGATATTCGCTCAGTTCTCCCCCTTTGCCAACGACCTGCCGTTCTTGTTAAACCCGGATAAACTGTTTTGTCTATTGGCAAACTGTCGATTTTTGTAAGCTTATAATTAGTAAGATCAACATCATAAAATAAAGCACGTGTTGCAATAGCTATTTTTCCACCTTCAGGATAAACAAATAAATCTCTAATAGGTAGTCTATTGGCGTTAACAGGTATTCCTGTTATAGCAGTAAGAGAATGCGCCATTTTTGTAACATCAAACAACAATCTTTTAATTTTTTTAGAAGGGTCTACATATATATATTCAGACATGCTATCTGGTAAAGCATTTCGATACCAAAAAGAAGAGGACCCCGTCCAACCCGGTATAACAGTAGATTTAAAAACTGTGCGCTTTGCTAAACTATCTCTTTCCTCTGCAGCTTTATATCGCTTCATCATTTGTTCCCTGTTCGGAGAAAACGGAGTGATCAGTTTTTTCTGTGCAACCAATTCATTTGAGCTTGTAGCAAAGACCAATACCAAAAGAAATAATGAAACTGATTTCATACGGTTTGCAAAGTTTTGAGAAGGTTAATGATTATTTCGTTTTTATTCTTAATACCGTTACTGCATATTTAGGAAAAGTATACTGAATGGATTTATCCTTTATACCAGAAATTGTAGATTGAACTGGAATATATTTTTGAGGTTCCTTAAAAGTATTTTCTACATCTAAGGAAGGAGAAGATAAAGTATATGAAATACCTGATGGTAAAAAGCTTTTCGTGCCAGTAAGTTCAATATCCGTGGTATAATCTTCATCTGCTACATTTACTGCTTTAATTATTAGATCACCATTATCCGAATCTTCACCCGCCAACATCAAAAATTTATTCGGGTCATTATAGGAAATCAATAATTGATCATCAAGGTAACAATCCACTTTCTCCAATCCAACTTCCAATCTTATATTATACCATCTCCCAGTCTCAATCGGCTTCGCCAATCTTTTAACTGGAGAAACATTCGATACAGATTCATCCATCACTAATTCAAACATCGAACTATTATTAACAAGTCCACCAATATGTGCACGCATCATCGAACGTAGCCCATTCACCGCGAAAGGAATGATGAATGCATTGGTGCCAGATAATTTTCGTGCTTTTAATTTCAGTGTATAGGTTTCAAAAGATTTATCTTTTAAGATCATTAATCTTTGAGCGCCTTGAACAGTTTGTGCCATCGCACTGTCCTGCACTTTCCAGTTTCCTCGTATTGACTGCCATTCATCAAGTCGATTTATAAAATCACTTTTATACACCACTTTACCATTTTCTGACACTTCAATATCCTTGTATTCTGTCTGTGTATCCCATGTTGCAAGTCCAATACTTCCTTTGTTGCGCGGCTTTGGAGTAAGATTTGGTAAGATCTTTAATTGAGCATTTAGATTATTATCTGAGCGATGTTCATTTAGCATCTGAATAGTATAGTAGGAAATGCGTGCAAAACTACTATCCGATTTAAATTTAATCAGGTTTACTGGCCAATGCCTAGTATTCACATTTTCGAATAAAGGCGCATAGCTCGACATTTTAATTAGATCACCATTATTTTCCATTCCGAAGATATATGCTGCGTCATTCAATGCAGCCAACATATTGCCATTTCCTACACCTGCATTCGTAGCATATTCGCCAACATATACTTCATAATCACCTCGTTTATAATTATCAAAATGATTATAATTGTTGAATGACCAAAATGCTCCTTTATATGCATGCTCATCGGCCATATCAGTTACCTTAATACTATCAAGCGTTCGTTTATTGATGTCGCCAATACCCATACTTGAAATAATTTTCAATGCCGGATACTTACTCTTTATAGCACTATGAAAACGATTGTATCTTTTAGCATACCATACTCCATGTTGCTCATTACCAACTTCAATATATTTTAATGGAAAAGGTTTAGGATGTCCGTTTGCGGCTCTCAATTTACCCCACTTACTAGTAGTAGGGCCAACTGCATACTCAATTGCATCAAGTACATCATCTATTACTGGTTGAAGATCTTCTTCATTGATAAATGTTCCACTTCTAAACTCACAGGATACACCTGCATTAAAAACATAGAGTGCTTCTGAACCAATATCTTCACAAAATTGAAGATATTCATGATAGCCAAAACCATCACTCGACCAATATCCCCATACACTAAATGTACCGGGACGATTTTCTAGATTACCTATGGATGTTTTCCAATTAGGAGCACTTTCTACATTAATACCTTCTACAAAACATCCCCCAGGCCATCTAACAAATGCAGGTTTTAAATTGGCGAGGTATTGACCCAAATCGGCTCTTACCCCATTTTTACGATTCTTAAATGTTTTTCGTGGAAACAATGAAACGAAATCGAACCAAATATTTCCTGTAGCATCAAATGAAAATGCAAAACGAGCTTTACCATCTGTTGCTTTTGGAACAAAGCTGCAACTGTATTTTTTCCAATTACCACTATTAACCGACTTAAAACTATGCTTAGCAAGAATTGAACCATCCTGGGCTAAAAGCGCAACTGATAATGAGCCATTGTATGAATTATCAGAATGTGCATAGAAACTCAAATCATAGGTTTCTCCTTTTTGTGCATTGATTCCCCAAAAGCCCTCATTGATAAAATAATTATTTCCTTCTGTAGCTAGTTTTTTTACTGTAAGAGCCGCTGCTTGAGGCGACGCTTCGGAAAGTGGATTTTTTTTATCGAGAGTCAGTTCAATTTCAGCATCTTTTCCGGTTTCCAATTTCCAATAAGGAAATTCGGTTTTGCTGGTCCATGGTAGTCGAAAATTACTTGCACGTCCGTTTAAATTATAATGAGGCTTATTAGTTGGATTAGGATTTAACATTCCATTTTCAACAACAGATCCTGGAGGGATTCTGCTTTCTTCAAAACCTCGATTCTGAATTAATTCAGCATACAATCCACCTTCGCCACCATGACTTATTTCTTCAAAAAAAATTCCATGAAGATTGGGAGAAACCGTATTCTTTATTTTATCGCTTTCTATCTTAAACACAGCTCTTTGTTGTGCAATCACGGCAATTGATGCGCTAAAGAAAATGAATAAAAAAGTTAAACGATACATTATGATTATCTATTCAAATTAGTTTACTTAATAATCCATTCATGTACACCTGTTGCATGATTCTTTGGAAGTTTAATTTCCATTCGAATAGAAGATGTTTTAACTGGTTCAAATTTTACCACATCATACTTGTCTTTTACAGGCATATAAGGAGTGATGTTTTTTACAGGCACCCATTTATCTCCATCTTTATAAAGTATCCTTGCCGAGGCTGGGATTCTACATCCCCCGAACGGACTATCATCGTACCAATAAACACTTGATTCAGAAATCGTTTTTTCACTATCAAAATCATATTGTATCCACTCATCAGTATCTTTCTTAGGCCACCAATGCAAGTATAGAGCAGATTTATCTTCGGAACTAGCAGGTTCAAACTGATCATTTAATGAAGCCAGCATTCTTTTATTACTAATTGAAGCAGACACTGTACTTTTCGAAGCAATTGTTGCGGCGGCGCGTGGTCTTGCAGCAGATTCTTCAAATGGAATCCAGACAACCATTTCAGAAGGGCCACGATTACTCCATGAATAGTAAGGAATTGCAGTGGCTTGCACATTGGTTTTTAGTAAATCAGTACGCTCAACTTGTCTAGTTGTTGCACTACCTTCTCCGGTAAGTGTTATCACTCCATTCATCAATTGTTTTTCATAACTCTCTTTTACTGTAACCTGTTGATTCATTACAATATTTTGCACTACACCATCTTTATTATCTGGGCCTTCTAGGCAATATACCAATGGCCCTTTTTGAAATGCAAATTTGCCTATATCATCTTTCACTTTTTCGTTAGCCAATACTTTTTCTACTTCCATAGGAAGATCCATTTCAACAACATCACCTTTATTCCAAGTACGATTAAATACAGCATATCCTTTTTCCAAAGTATAATTAACTTCTTTGCCATTAATTTTAATAGGTATTTTAACTTCACGATTATCTGCAAATCGATAAAGATCACCTGGTACAGGCATTTGACGAGCCCATCCTGGTATTCTTACTCGTAAAGTGAAATTCATTTTTTTGGATACCCCAACATCAATCTTAACTTGACCCTGCCATGGATAAGCAGTTTGTTGAGCAATAGAAAGCTTTCCTGATGGCAATACGATATCTGCCTTATTGGTCATGAAAAGATTAACATAAAGATTATTTTCATTCTGTGCATACACATAACCTGGAACAGAAGGCATAAAACGCGTTACATTAGAAATACAACAAGCACAACTAAACCATGCACTTCTTTGGTGCTGACCCATCGAAGCCAATGGATTTGGATAAAAAAACTTTGTGCCGCTCTGAGATACTCCAGATAAAAATCCATTGTACAAAACACGCTCCATAACGTCTATATAACTAGCATCGCCATGTAATAAAAACATACGGTTATTCCAATAAACATTTGCAATAGAAGCACATGTTTCTGCATATGCCGACATATTTGGCAACTGGTAAGCGGCTCCAAAAGCTTCACCAGCACCAGTTGCACCGATTCCACCTGTTAGGTACATTTTTTTATTTACTACATCCGACCATATATCATCAATTGCTTTAACAT
>JBILRH010000124.1:0-5274 GCA_044372715.1 Sediminibacterium sp.
CTGTCATCAAACCTTTACCAATACCTTTTTGATTGGTAACAATTACAATGTGTTCAAAACATTGATTAAGTAGTGGTATTGCAGTGAGAACATTTGGATAAAAAATAAATTCATTCCAATTACGAATATAGTCTTCTTTTTTCTCATGATTTAATACTCCATCACGATCTAAAAACAAAGTCCAGCTTGGATCAATATTATTTAAGTTAAGCATATTAATTAAAAATATCAGCTTCCACCAATTCGCAAATAATATGACCTAATAGAATATGACTTTCTTGTATTCGTGGAGTAGTATCGGAGGGTACATTTAATAAAAAGTCGGCTAGTGTTTGTAATTTTCCACCAGTGCTGCCTGTAAATCCAATAGTGGTAATACCTTTTGCTCTAGCAGCTTCAAATGCTTTGACTATGTTTGGTGAATTGCCAGAAGTAGTTAAACCAACAAGTATATCTCCTTTTTCCATGGTTCCTTCTACTAATCTGGCATATATTTCGTCGTAACTATAGTCATTGGCAACGGCAGTTAAATAAGAACTATTGCAATGCAAGGCATCAGAAGGCAAGGCCTTTCTATTCTTATAAAATCTTCCGGAAAATTCAGCAGAAAGATGTTGTGCATCGGCTGCACTTCCACCATTACCACAAAAAAGTACTTTGTGCCCATTTTTAAATGAGTTGCTAACGATAGCTACAATTTGATCTACAGTTTGTAACAGTAATTGGTTGTTCAATATTGATTGCTTCACATCTATAGAAGCTTGTATAATAGCAGGAATTGATGTATTCATGGTTTTATCAATTGAGTTTTGCTAATGCAATGATGGCATTGGTTAATACTTCCCAACTGTATTTTTCTTTGCCTTTGCGAAGATGATCTAAAAAATGATGCTCACCAAGTTCATATAATCGATTAATACCTTGAGCAATACTTGTTGCTGTAGGTTCTGTAACTATCCCAGATTTGTCTTCCAATACCATTTCTGGTAATGCGCCTACATTGGTTACTAAAATGGGTTTTTCAAAATGATAAGCCAAAGGAGTAACTCCACTCTGAGTAGCGTGTCGATAGGGTTGTATTACAAAGTCACAAGCATTTAGGTAAAATTGTACCTCTTCGTTTGGAATAAACTTTGTAAATGAGTAGATATTTTTTTTAATTCCCAAAGATTCAATTAAATCGGTATAATACTTTTCCTCTTCATAATATTCGCCTGCAATAATCAGTTTGGGTATTGTTTTTTCTGGGTTATTAGCATGCTCAAACTGGAGAATGGACATGGCTTCTAACAATAAATCCAAACCCTTGTATTTTCTTATAAATCCAAAAAATAAAATAAGTGGTTCATCAGTAGGTAGGCCTAGTTTTTGCCTTGCCATTTTTTTGTCCATTTTTTCACCAAAATGATCATACAATGGATGTTGAACTGTAACCACTTTTTTGTTACTAAATGATTTTAAGTCTACAGCAACTTTTTTACTTAAGGTAATAAATGCGTCTATGGGTTGAATGAAATAGTTGGTTAGTATTTCATCACCAATTCGTTTTTCATGCGGAATAATATTGTCTGCTATGCAAATGATTTTTGATACTTTATTTTTTTTCACAATTCTTAAAATAGTACCCAAACAGGCTCCCATAAATGGAAGCCAATATCTAACCAATACGATAGGCGCTTTTTTGTTCCTAATAATTCGACCTATTTTAATCCAATTCAATGGGTTAATTGAATTGATGCATACATGAATGGTTAAATCTGATGGAGCAGGTAATTCGGAGTATTGTGATTTTCCGGGGAATAAGAAGGATGGATATTGTAAAGAAAAAGTGTATATAGTTACTTTAAAACCCTGGTCTTGAAATGCCCTGGCAATTCTTTCATTAAAAGAAGCAATTCCACCACCTCTAAATGGCCAGGTAGTTCCAACTAAAATCAGTTCTTTTTGCATGGATTCGATTAAACAACTAGGATATACCCAATTTATCTTCAATCAGGTAAACATTTCTTTCCGAAGCATTTCTTGCAACCAATTCGGCAATAAAGCCAGTTAAAAACAATTGCATGCCAATTATCATTGTTGCCAATGCAATAAAAAAGAATGGTTTATTGGTAAGCGCTACCTCAGGGTCGATCAGTTTTGCAATGATTAAATAAAGGCTACAGCTTAATCCAACAAGGAAAAACAAAGTACCATAAAGTCCAAAGAACTGCATAGGTTTCTTGCCAAATTTACCCAAAAACATGATGGTTCCTAAATCTAGAAAACCATTTACGAATCTAGACAACCCGAATTTTGTTGATCCATATTTCCTAGGCCTATGTTCTACTACTTTTTCTCCTATTTTTCTAAAGCCACTCCATTTTGCCAATATGGGGATATATCGATGCATTTCGCCAAATACTTCAATGCTTTTCACTACTTTTTTTCGATAGGCTTTCAATCCACAATTAAAATCGTTTAATTGAATGCCAGAACTCATTCTTGCAACGGCATTGAATAATTTTGAAGGAATATTTTTAGTAAGTGTATTGTCAAATCTTTTTTTCTTCCAACCACTCACCATATCATAACCATCATTAACAATCATATTGTACAATGCAGGAATTTCATCTGGTGAGTCTTGCATGTCTGCATCCATGGTAATAATTACATCCCCATTAGCAGCTCTAAAGCCTTCATTCAATGCAGCTGATTTGCCATAATTGCGTTGGAATTTAATTCCCTTAATAAATGCATTAGCACTGGCGATTGATTGAATAACATCCCAACTATTATCTGTACTACCATCATCAATTAAAACTACTTCATAGGATAGATTGTTGGCATCAACAACTTTTTTAATCCATGCACAAAGTTCTGGCAAAGATTCTTCCTCATTTAATAATGGTATAACGATAGATAGGTTCATGGAATTCATTTAATCTTCAAATTTCACCTCTTTTTTAATAACCAATGCAATCAGCATGGCTTTGCAAAAATCCCATATTAAACCTAAGCCGGTTCCTAAAAATATTTTCTTAAAGCCAGTTTCCTTCATGCTTTCAGCAGAACTTGCCATTGCCTTTTCAATATCATCTTCCTTAGACCCCATTTTTTCCATAAATTCCCTGGTTTTTTCCAATGCCACCTGAGCCGATTTAATGGTAAGTTCTTGATCGATAATATTATACAATAAATAGGTTGTAACGGCCACTAAAACAGCAGCTATAACATAAGCCATAAATCCAAATTTCAAAGATTCTGCAAAACTTAAAAATCCTCCATTTTGTTTTCTCAAATGAAATCCACCAAGCAAAATGATAACAATCATGTAGGGTGTAAATGCACTATAAAACTGAACTGTTGTAAAAGTTTTGATGCCGGCTGCCCAGCTACCAAACATGATTAAAACTGCTGTAAGGCCACATATTAATCCATATTTCAAACCCTCGTTAACAATATTTACTTTCATATTTTTTAATTTGAGTAATACTTTCCTTTATTGATAGTGCCAATTACTTTTCCTTTTAAAGACCGATCTATGAATGCGCTGTTTAAAGATTTGCTTTTAAAATCGGCTTTGCTGAGACTATGGTTCTCTTGTCTTTGAAAAATAGTCAATTCCGCGATAGCACCTTCTTCTATATGAGTAGTTGGAAGTTGAAAAATATTACGTGCATTTAATGAGAAAAGTTCTACTATTCTATTGTCAGATAATTCTTCTAATAAATGATTTATTACTAAAAATGAAGTTTCTAGACCAATCATTCCAAATGCAGCAGCATCAAATTCACAGGTTTTGTTATCCCAGTCTTGTGGAAAATGATGGGATGCTATGCAGTCAATACTGCCATCAAGAACACCATCTCTTAATGCAAGCATATCTGATTTGGTTCTTAAAGGTGGGTTTACTTTAAGGAAAGTATCATAGGCTTGAAGATCTTCATCACAGAAAAACAAATGATAGGGTGTTACACTGCAGCTCACAGAAAGCCCTTCTTTTTTTGCAGCTCTTATTAAATTTAAAGAATTGGCAGATGAAATTCCGGTAAAGTGAATTTTAGACCCAGTATAACGCACTAAATCAATATCTCTTTTAAGTATACTTTCTTCTGAAATTACCGGGATGCCAGCTAAGCCCAACCTTGTGGATATAACTCCCTCGTTCATTAATCCCGATGCGCCAATGCTTTTGTCGATTGGGATCTGAATTAATACCCCATCAAATGCTTTTACATATTGAAGTGCTTTTATAAATAAGCCCGGAGATTGAACAGGATTTAAACCATCAGAGAATGCAACGGCACCACTATTTCTCATATCGTACATTTCCGCCAATTCTTTTCCTTCGGCTTTTTGAGTAATAGCCCCAATTGGATGTACGAAAATTGGTAAATGGTTGGCCTGATTAGCAGCATATTCAATCATTGACTTATTATCTGTAATAGGCTTGGTATTTGGTAAAGTAAAAATCCTTGTAAAACCTCCAGAAGCAGCTGCATTGGCACCTGTTTCTATGGTTTCTTTAAACTCATAGCCCGGATCACAAAAATGAGAAAAGGTATCTACCCATCCTGGTGAAACACATAATTCCTTTCCCTCAATTACAATACTTGCTTTGTCGGATAAATCAATACCAATTTTTGCAATGCTATTATTTTCTATAAGTAGATCAAATGTTTTACCGTTGAAAGGAGAGTTGTTGTCGGTAATTTTTACCTGCTTCAATAGAATGTTCATGCAGTGGTTGAAAATTTGATGCAATATAGCCTGAAAATTTCTTTTAGCCTTATATTTACACCCCATTTAAACAAATGGGGTTGGTTTGATAGTTCGGGACGTAGCGCAGCCCGGTAGCGCACACGTCTGGGGGGCGTGGGGTCGCAAGTTCAAATCTTGTCGTCCCGACGAGAAAATGGAGTTCATTGCTGATGGACTTCTGCAATGAAGCCCTTTGCTTATTGCAAAGGGCTTTTGTTTGGTCACGGTTTTCAACAAGCACAAAAGCCTGTATCTAAGTGTTGAAATAATTCGATATCAGAACTCAATTTTAAGGCATAGAAAGGGTATATAAAACCAAAAATCCTGACTACTCTATAAAAGTGTCAGGATTTTAGTTGTACTAGCTTTAATAAAGTAATCTAGTGTTTACTTAGAATCTTTCTAATTTTGAAAAGAAAAAGTTAGCTTCAATAATGGCGTTCTCATCGCTATCACTTCCATGAACTGCGTTTTCACCAATTGATGCAGCAAATATTTTACGGATGGTACCTTCTGCAGCTTGTGCAGGAT
>JBILRH010000125.1:0-5260 GCA_044372715.1 Sediminibacterium sp.
ACACTAACCAAAGTTCTCTTTTTAAAAACAATTAAATTCTACAACTATGGACACTTCAAAAATGATTAAAGCATATTGCCTTAAGACAAAAGAAAAAAATGTACCAATGCAAGATGCAGTAATTACCAAAACTGCAAAAGGCGGTTACATGGCGGGTGGTCATGATGGCAAAGGCAATAAAATGGCCGCTATTATGAGCGAAGCAAAAGCATTACAAGCAATTGCCGATGGTGTTGCTAAAAAAGGATTCTAAGTAAAGCTTTATATTTATAAAGAAACCGTTCAGTTATCTACTGAGCGGTTTTTTTGTACCTATTATTCTGCATTAGCGCTAAGAATTACTTCCTTGTGCATAAGTGTAAGAAACCGTTGCATAGCTTCCATGCCTTGAATTTGGTCTACCACCAATAAGAACATTTTACCAGCCTGCTTTAATCGAGCCTTATTGGTACCAATTTGCAAATAGGCCAAGAGTTTTTTAAACAGTACCGATTCAAAATAAGGAGAATCTGGACGATTGATAAAATAACAACGAAGGGTATTGTCTTTTAATGTCATTTTTTCAAAACCCATTTGTACGGCCAACCACCTGCAACGAACTGTAGTAAATAAATCATCTACAGAAGAAGGCATCGGACCAAATCGGTCTACCATTTCTTGATGAAATAGTACAAGAGCAGCTTCATTTTCACAATCATCCAATCGGGTATATAAAGAAAGTCTTTCAGATATACTTTCTACATAACTATCGGGTATCAAAATTTCTAAATCGGTATCAATGGTACAATCACTTACAAAATCATCTTGTTTGCTGATTTCTTCTTTAAACAAATCTTTAAATGATGTTCTTTTCAACTCACGAATGGCTTCTTCTAAAATCTTCTGGTACATTTCAAAACCAATCTCTGCCATAAATCCACTCTGCTCTCCTCCCAGCATATTTCCTGCACCACGAATATCTAAATCGCGCATGGCTATTTGAAATCCACTTCCCAAATCGCTGAATTGTTCTAAGGTTTGTAATCTTTTACGAGAATCGGTGGGCAATGTACTCATTGGAGGCCCAAGTAAATAGCAAAATGCTTTTCTATTACTACGCCCCACCCTACCGCGTAGCTGATGCAAATCACTCAATCCAAACTGATGGGCGTTATTGATGATGATGGTATTTACGTTTGGAATATCTACCCCACTTTCTACAATATTGGTACAAACCAATACATCGTATTTCTTATCAATAAAATCAAGAATTCTTTCTTCTAATTCATGTCCTTCTAATTGACCATGGGCAAAACCAATACTTAAATCCGGACATAAGCCTTGAATTAGGGCACACATTTCTGGCAAACCATGAACACGATTATGAATGAAAAATACCTGACCTCCTCTTTCTGTTTCGTAATAAATGGCTTCCCGAATAAAATCGTCATTAAACACATGCACTTCTGTTTGAATAGGTTGTCTATTTGGAGGGGGGGTATTCATAATACTCAGATCACGTGCTCCCATCAAACTAAATTGTAAGGTTCTGGGAATTGGTGTGGCTGTGAGTGTTAAACAATCTACATTGCTCTTAAGTGTTTTTAATTTCTCTTTATGCCCTACCCCAAATTTTTGTTCTTCATCAATAATCATTACCCCCAAATCTTTGAAGTGTACTTCTTTACCAAGCAAACCATGTGTGCCAATAATGATGTCTATTTTTCCTGATTTTACTTTTTCTAAGGTTTCTTTTTTTTCCTTGGCCGATTTAAATCGATTGATATAATCTACTGTAACCGGAAAATCTTTTAATCGATCTTGAAAAGTTTTAAAATGTTGAAAGGCTAAAATAGTGGTGGGCACCAATACTGCTGCCTGTTTTCCATCAACAACAGATTTAAATGCAGCTCTAATAGCAATTTCAGTTTTTCCAAAACCCACATCCCCACAAACCAATCGATCCATAGGCGCTTCGCTTTCCATGTCTTTTTTAACATCGGCTGTTGCCTTGCTTTGATCGGGCGTATCTTCATAAATAAAAGAAGCTTCTAATTCGGTTTGCATATAGGTGTCTGGCGCATGCGCAAACCCATGCTGGGCCTTTCTTTGAGCGTATAACTTAATTAAATCAAAGGCAATTTCTTTTACTTTGATCTTTGTTTTTTCTTTCAGCCTCACCCAAACATCGGAGCCTAATTTGTTTACTTTTGGAACAGTTCCTTCTTTGCCAGTGTATTTAGAAATTTTATGCAAAGAATTAATATTTACATATAAAATATCACTGTCTTTATAAATGATTCTAACAGCTTCCTGAATCTTTCCGTTCACTTCCAATTTTTGTAAACCAGAATAAGTACCCACACCATGATCTATATGGGTAACAAAATCTCCAGGTTGTAAATCGCGCAAGGTTTTTAAAGTGAGTGCTTTGCTTTTATTGTATGCCTGCTTTACTTTGTATTTATGGTAGCGTTGAAATATTTGGTGATCGGTATAACATACAACTTTCAATGAATGATCTATAAATCCTTCATGAATACTTGTGCCAACCGGAACAAATTGAATCTCGGTATTTAAGTCGGTAAAAATACTATTTAACCGTTCTAATTGTTTTACTTGTTCGGCAAATAGGTATATGCTATAACCCTCAGCCTCATGGGATTTCAGGTCTTTGATTAATAAATCAAATTGCCTATTAAATGAAGGTTGCGCCTTGGTATTGAATTCAATTTCGTAATTAGCAAAAAAAGGTTTGTACCCAAATTCAACGAGCACTTTTTTACTAAGTAGGTCTTTTATGTTTGCACCTTTAATAAAATCGGCCCATTGAACATCTTTTAAAACATGGGCTTCTTCGTCTTCTTTATTCAATTGAAAATGGCCATCATTTTGTAATGTCAAAAAACCATCTAAGTCTTCTTCTTGCACCCGAATTTTTTCTTCAACTACATCCCAATCTTTAATCCAGCATATAGTATTCTCTGGCAAAAATTCCAACAAAGAAATTTTTTCTCCTGTACCAGAACCAAAGGTTGCAGGCAATTGATCTACATTGGGAATGATATTTACTTGTAATAATTTTCTTTCACTCAACTGTGTTTCCGGATCGAAAATGCGAATACTGTCTACTTCGTTTCCAAATAATTCTACACGATAAGGTTTTTCATTTCCATAAGAATAGATATCGAGAATCCCACCTCTCAATGCAAACTGCCCAGGCTCATATACAAAATCTGTTCGTTCAAATCCATACATCACAAACAAGTCCATTAAACTCTCTGGATTAATGGTATCATTGGTTTTGATGCTAATGATATTGCTGCTGATGGTATCGGGCTGTATCACTTTTTCGAAGATGGCTTCTGGATAAGTGATGATTATTTTTTTATTACCACCCCTAGCCAGTTTGGTAAGCGCTTCTGTTCTCAGCATTAAATGTGAGCTATTGAGCAGCCTGAAATTTTTTCTATTCTTGAAAGAAGAAGGAAAATAAAATAGATCCAACGCACTCGATAAATTCTCGATGGTATTGTGAAAATAGGCTGCTTCCTCTGCATCATTCAACACAATTAAATGATTCAGTTGCTGCGCGTCGGAATGACCAAAAACAGCAGTTACCAAAAATTCTGCACTGCTACCAACTATATTTTTTAGAAAGATTTTTTGGGTATCGGCATAAGAGAGCCTGTCCACTAGCTGTTTTACCAGGGGTGATGCTTGGTATTGTTCCAGTAACCGATCCAAATTCATAATAACCAATTCCCAAATTACCCTTAACAAAATAAAAACTACAACAGATAATTTTAAGGGATTGCAAAGATAAGGCTAATAACTGGCGTTATTATTTACTTGAATTTTTATTTCGGTTAGTTTATTGGCTTCTACTCTAACCAAAGAAATATTATTGCTAATATCGAAATTATTGGCAAAAAACAGTTTATCTACCTGAACAAAAACCGAATAACTGCCAACTGGCAAAGCAGCAATAAATGCTCCTGTACTATCGGTTTTTACAGTGCTTACCAACTTGGTATTGATAATATTGTACAACGGCCCTTGATTGACGCTGATTACCTGACTTATATTGGTGGGCTCATAGAAAAAAACGGTGGTGGGGTAAGGATTCCCGACATTTTTTTTGGATAAATCATTGGTTGGAGAAGGCATTTGATTGCCTACAAGCTCAAACACCATCCCCCGAATACCTTGTTGAACTTTTCTAATTTTTTCGGGGATTATAGGTAAACCTTTCCCTTTCTGGGAAGATTTACAAGAAACGCCCAATAGGATGACTAAAAAAATATGAAAAAGAATTACTCTCATTCTACAATTTAAAAGACTAAAGTATCTAATTTAGAGCAGTTTATAGCTATATAGTTATAATAATGCAAAAAGCACTGTTTCATATGATAAGAAAAATCATCCTGTCTGTTTTAGTAATCGTTTTTGGAGCCAATATTGGTCTGGCTCAAGTAAACAATAATGACAAAGCGCTTAAGTTAATTTCATTAAAGCTAAAGCTAGAGCAAGAATTGAATTATGCCAAAGCCTTGTCGATGGCTAAATCTAAAAATTGGAGTTTGAAAATTGTTTACCCTGATGGAGGATTTGCTAAACTAATTGGAGTAGACGACTTTGGCTTCCCCATTTATATACAAACCCATAACAATTCGATTGCCGCTGTTACAACACGTGCCAATCAATTATGGCCTGGCGGAAGTTCCGGATTGAATTTATCTGGAAATTCTCCATCGATGCGCAATAAACTGGGTATTTGGGAGGCAGAATCACAAAGTCCATTAGCAACACATGTTGAACTTACAGGAAGAATAGAACAAAAAGATGTAACATCTACAGGACCCGGAGACCATGCAACACATGTTGCCGGAACCATGATTGCAACCGGAATCAATTCAATTGCTAAAGGCATGGCTTACCAAATTCCTAATTTGATATCATATGACACTAGAACCAATACTGCTGAATTTTTCGCTGAAACAGGTTTATTGTTATCCAATCATTCTTATGGTATAACTGCTGGATGGAGAAGGAACTCAAGCGAATCAAATAGATGGGAGTTTCTAGGTAGACCCAATGAAAATGAAGATTATACATTTGGATATTATAGTTCTACTTCACAGGTGGTTGATTCTTTGGCGTTTAATGTACCCAACCATCTTTTGGTGTTTAGTGCGGGCAACCCTCGATCCCAAAATGGACCTGCAGTGGGTGAACCCTATTTTAGAGCCAATGCTTCTGGAGTAATGGCATCAGCAGG
>JBILRH010000022.1:0-17569 GCA_044372715.1 Sediminibacterium sp.
CATTACTAAAACTTTTTAAACAATACAAAATGGTAGACATTAAACCGGATGAGATTTCAGCGATACTAAGACAACAGCTTAGTAATTTTAACGCTTCTGCAGAACTAGAAGAAGTAGGTACCGTATTACAAGTGGGTGATGGTATTGCCCGTGTATATGGATTGAACGGAGTAAGAAGTGGAGAGCTAGTGGTTTTCGAAAACGGTGTTAAAGCAATTGCTTTGAACTTAGAGGAAGACAATGTGGGTGTGGTATTGATGGGAGAAAGTGGTTCAATAAAAGAAGGCGCAACAGTAAAAAGAACAGGACAAATTGCTTCTATTAAAGTTGGAGAAGGTGTTGTAGGACGTGTAATCAATACTTTGGGAGAGCCCATCGATGGTAAGGGTCCGATTGCGGGTGAATTGTATGAAATGCCATTGGAGCGTAAAGCGCCAGGGGTAATTTATCGTGAGCCAGTAAAAGAACCATTGCAGACAGGTATTAAAGCCATTGATGCAATGATTCCTGTTGGTCGTGGACAACGTGAGTTGGTAATTGGTGATCGTCAGACTGGAAAAACTGCTATCTGTGTAGATACCATCATCAACCAAAAAGAATTTTACGATGCAGGAAAACCTGTATACTGTATATATGTTGCGATCGGACAAAAAGCTTCTACTGTTGCTGGAGTAATGAAAACTTTGGAAGACAATGGAGCTATGGCATATACAACAATCGTATGTGCTTCTGCCTCGGATCCTGCTCCATTACAATTCTATGCTCCATTTGCGGGTGCTGCGATTGGTGAATTCTTTAGAGATACTGGTAGACCAGCTTTGATTATCTATGATGATTTATCTAAGCAAGCGGTAGCTTATCGTGAGGTTTCTTTGTTGTTGAGAAGACCTCCAGGACGTGAAGCATATCCTGGTGATGTATTCTATTTGCACAGTCGTTTATTGGAAAGAGCTGCAAAAGTAATTGCTAATGATGATGTTGCTAAAAACATGAACGATTTACCTGAGTCTATCAGACATTTGGTAAAAGGTGGTGGATCATTAACTGCATTGCCAATTATTGAAACCCAAGCAGGTGACGTATCTGCTTATATTCCTACGAATGTAATTTCTATTACCGACGGACAGATCTTCTTAGAAGGTAACTTGTTTAACGCAGGTATTCGTCCAGCGATCAACGTAGGTATTTCTGTAAGCCGTGTGGGTGGTAATGCGCAGATCAAATCGATGAAGAAAGTAGCAGGTACACTTAAATTAGATCAGGCTTTATACCGTGAGTTAGAAGCGTTCTCTAAGTTTGGTGGAGACTTAGATGCTGCAACCAAATCTGTAATTGATAAAGGTGCTAGAAACGTAGAAATTCTAAAGCAATTGCAATATTCTCCAATGTCGGTAGAAAAGCAAGTAGCTATTATTTACTTAGGTACATTGGGCTTATTGCGTGATGTGGCAGTAAAGAAAGTGAAGGAATTTGAAATTCATTTCTTAATGGAAATGGAAAATAAATTACCAGATGTTTTAGCTGAATTTAAGAAAGGTAATTTACCTGAAGATGGCTTGAAGAAAATGACCGACTTGGCTGCAAGCCTTGTTCCTCAATACAAGTAAACATTTTTCTTATACATGATTAACCCCTGTCTACTTTGTTAGATGGGGGTTTTGTTTTTAGGCTTGGGTATCAAGCAGAGAAATTATTCATAAACAGAGACTTTAAGACATCAATCAATAGATTGATATAAACTTAATTTAAACATATTAGCTCACAAATTGTTATTATTGTAACAATGAGCTCTATCGTAAAAGTTAATTTTCTCACCAAACAGTTTAATCAATTTACAGCGGTTAATGATTTGTCATTTTCAGTTGAAAAAGGGGATGTCTATGGTTTTTTAGGACAAAATGGAGCAGGTAAAAGCACCACCATACGAATGATGCTAACCTTAATTACCCCCACAAATGGTCAAATTGAGATATTCGGTTACGATCTATACAAACATCGTAGAGATATATTACAGCAAATAGGTGCAGTTATCGAAAAGCCCGATGTATATAAATATTTGTCTGCATATGATAATTTGCAATTGTTTGCTCGTTTAAGTGGAGTTAAACCCACCCGTCAAATTATCATGGATCAGCTAGAAATGGTTGGTCTTGCTGATAGAGCAAATGATACGGTGAAAACATTTTCTCAAGGAATGAAACAAAGACTGGGGATTGCCATTGCATTGGTGCATAATCCCTCTCTAATCATGTTAGATGAGCCTACCAACGGACTAGATCCTCAAGGTATTGCAGATATCAGAAATCTTATTTTACAATTAAGCAGAGATCGAAAAAAAACAGTTATTGTTTCCTCCCATTTATTAAATGAAATAGAGCAGATAGCCACTAGAATTTTAATTATTGATAAAGGCCATAAATTGGTTGAAGGAACGGCGGCTGCTTTATTTGATACTACTCAAACTATTGTGCAAATTGATACTACTAATAATGAACAAGCTGTGCAACAATTGGAATTGAGTAGCTGGAAAACCAATTTGAAGCCAATGCGCGATGGACATATTTTGATTCAATTAGATCAACAAGATATTCCCCATTTAAATCAGTTTTTAGTTAATCATCAAATAGGTGTTTTATCGCTTCAACCAAGACATAGTTTAGAAGATTATTTTTTACAAATAACAGCAGGCAAACAACATGTGGGTACATTTACGAATTGAGTTGTATAAAATATTTCGCAAACCAAGAACCTACTTGGCATTTGCGGCAATTACTGCATTGATTGTAATCATACAAATTGGCTTATATGTAGATGGGAAAGAATATACTGAGTTTGTGATGGCCGATTTTGCCAATTCTTTTGCAGTTGATGGAAAAATTTTGAATGGCTATTTTATTTGTTATGTAATTCTTCAGCTATTACTCATCCATGTTCCTTTATTAATTGCATTGATCGCTGCGGATATGATTTCAGGTGAAGCCAATATGGGCACTTTGCGTTTATTGCTTACCAAGCCACAATCAAGAACAGCTATAGTTACTGCTAAATTTCTAGCTTCGGTTATTTATACCTTATTGCTACTTGTATGGATTGCTATTTTGGGACTATTTGTTAGCACAATGATTTTTGGTACCGATGATCTTTTTATCATGAAAAGCAGTTATGTGGTGATCGTAAAAGAATCAGATGTATTCTGGAGATATACAGGAGCATTTTGTTTTGCAGCTTTGGCAATGATTACAGTAGCTTCTTTAGGATTTTTTCTGTCTTTTTTTGCAGAAAATTCTATTGGACCAATTGTTGCCACTATGAGCGTGATCATTGTATGTACTATTCTTAGCACTATGAATATTCCCATTTTCAATGTTATTAAACCCTATCTTTTTACAACACATATGATTACTTGGAAAGAGTTTTTTGATTTCAAAGTAAACGATGCCAATGAAGCAATTGTTGGCAGTATTCAATATCCAGAAAGAATTATTCATTCTTCCATTGTTTTATTGATCCATATTTTAGGGTTTGCAGGAGGTGCAATTTTGTTGTTTAGAAAGAAAGATATCTTAAGTTAAAAAATCAGCATGAAATTATTCAACATATTCATTGTAGTTTTCTTATTTGCTTGTATAAGCATAAAAGTATCGGCACAAGATGTTAATGCTTTGGTGATAAAAGTTAAAAATAAACTTGACCAAGTAAATGATTACACTGCGGAGGGTAAAATGAAAACAGATATTGCATTTATTAAAGCACCTGTTGGTGGAGTTAAAGTTTTTTATAAAAAACCCAATAAGTTTAAGCTTCAACGCAATGGAGGAATTTCTGTTTTACCCAAAGGCGGTGTGAGTATTAATATTGGTAACATGATAGTTACAAGCGGGTTTACGGCAATTGATGCTGGTGTTGCTGATATTGGTAAAGTAAAAACCCGAGTTGTAAAATTGTTGCCCAATGGAGACAATAACGATGTAATTCTTTCTACACTTTATATTGATGAGGCCCATTTGTTAATTCTAAAATCCATTACTTCTACTCGAGAGAATGGCACTTACGAAATGGAAATGCGCTATGGAAAATTTGCTGAATACGGATTGCCAGATAAAGTGTTCTTTAGTTTTAATGCCAAGGACTATAAATTACCCAAGGGTATAACCCTGGAGTTTGAAGACACAGACCAAGCTACTAAAGATAAATTAAAAGGCAAAAAAGGAAGAGTTGAGATCAGTTATTCTGCCTATGAGATCAATAAAGGGATTGCTGATTCAGTGTTTAAATGATATTAAAACAATTCAACACTCCAGGTGCGGCTCATTAATTCACCTGGAGTTAATATAATGATTCCTTCTTTTTGATTCAATTCGCCAGTAGTATCAACACTGTCGGCAATTCCGCACCAAGGTTCGATACAAACGAAGTTGGCATTCTTTGCACTCCATATTCCCATGTAAGGAAAATGATGGTATTCGAATTTAAAACCGTGCTTGTTTTTTGAATTCAATAATGAAATATTATTTGATTTTAATTGTTTAAAAACCAATGCATCTCCATAAAAAAGATCTTTTACCAAATCGATTCGATTGGTATTATCAAAAAAAGGAATCGGAGTTGTTTGAATAAGTCCTTCTGGGGATAAAGGCCATTTATCTGCAGTTTCCATTGAATCAAATTGCAAATAATAATCTTCAAAAGCTGTTTCATTTACCAAAGGAACTTTAAATGCAGGATGAGCGCCTACAGAAAACAGCATAGGTTTAATATCTATATTGTTAACCTGGTAATTACAGCTTAATGTATTTTTATGTATTGAATATGTAATAACAAAGCGAAAAAGGAATGGGTATTGTTCTAAAGTCTGCTTGTTGGCATTTAATGTAAAACTAATACTGTCTTTGGTTTTAGCAGAAAGTGTAAATTCCATTTCTCTTGCAAATCCATGCCTGCTTAATTGGTAGCTGGTTCCTTTATGTTTGTAAGTATTGTTTTTAAGCCCTCCTACAATAGGGAAAAGTACTGGACTTTTCTTGCCCCAAAAAGCTGGATCACCACTCCACAAATATTCTAATTGATTGTCTTTGCAAAAAAGACTTTGCAATTCGGCCCCCATTGGATTTACCGTTATGCTAATGTGTTTATTTTCAATCTGTATCATATAAACTATCCTTCATTTTCTTCAATTCTTTCATCAACTGCATTGGCAAAAAATCGAGCACTCATTTTTCTTAATGGATTTTTGCGCATATCGGCATAGCCCATTCTTTTATTGATGATTTCTATGCATTCAAAAGTAGCTGCTAAGAACGAGCTATGGTCGGCTTTTCCTTTACCTGCAATATCAAAGGCTGTTCCATGATCGGGGCTGGTTCTCACTGCTGGTAATCCTGCAGTATAATTCACTCCTTCTCCAAATGCCAATGATTTAAAGGGAATTAAACCTTGATCGTGATACATGGCTAATACTGCATCAAATTTTTCATGTTGCCCTCTAGCGAAAAATGCATCTGCGCTATAAGGACCAAATGCCAACATTTGATGTCTTGCATCTTTAACAGCAGGTTTGATAATTTCTTCCTCTTGTTTTCCGATCAATCCTTCATCACCAGCATGAGGGTTTAATCCAAGCACTGCAATTTTGGGTTTATCAATTCCAAAATCTTTTTGTAAACTACTATTGATGATTTTTAATTTACTCAATATGCTTTCTCTAGTGATATGCTTTGTAACATCTTCTATAGTAAGATGTTCGGTTACTAAACCAACTCGCATGTTTTCTGCTATTAATAACATCACCACATCAGAAACTCCAAAAAAAGATTTTAAATAAGGCGTATGTCCACTAAAATTAAATGCCTCAGATTGGATATTTTTTTTATGAATTGGGGCAGTTACTAGGCCGTGAATATGACCATCTTTTAAAGCTTTTGTGGCTTCTTGTAAAGACAATAGTGCATATTTTCCACCAGTTTCATTTAATTGACCAGGGGTAATGGCTACTTCCTCTTCCCAAACGTTAAAAATATTTACCTGTTTGGGATTGATTTTACTAAACTCCTTGATGCTGGTATAATTGAAATTAGCATCGGGCATACTTTTTCTATAAAAATTGAGGGTTTTGTTGCTTGCAAACACAACAGGAGTGCAGAAATCGATTAAACGTTGGTCGGATATGGTTTTGATGATTATTTCTAGTCCGATGCCATTTAAATCTCCACAACTGAAGCCAATTACTGGTTTTTGTAATTCATTGCTCATGAGGCTTTATTTAGGTTGCTAAAATACTACTTTTGTAGCCATGCAATATACGCTCAAAAAATCGCTGGGTCAGCATTTCCTCACAGACGAAAGCGTTTGTGTAAAAATATTGGCTTCCTTACAAGAGGAGTCATTTAAACAATTACTGGAAGTAGGCCCTGGAGCAGGCGCGTTAACTAAATTTTTGCTACCCATTAAGGATATTCAATTTAAAGCAGTTGAGTTGGATGCCGAAAAAGTTGCCTATTTAAAGCATACCTATCCTTCATTAAAAGATTCCATTATTGAAGCCGATTTTTTAGACCTACCTACTCCTTTTGAAAATGCTTTTACTGTTGTTGGTAATTTCCCTTATAATATTTCTACACAAATTGTTTTTAAAATACTGGAATGGAAAGATCAAGTACCTGTGATGATTGGCATGTTTCAAAAAGAAGTGGCTGAAAGAATTGTTTCTAAACCGCACACAAAAGTGTACGGCATTTTAAGTGTATTGGTTCAAGCTTTTTATGAAGTGGAATATTTATTTGATGTACCCCCAAGTAGTTTTAATCCTCCTCCAAAAGTAAATAGTGGTGTAATAAAATTAAAACGAAAAGAACATTTTGTTGCTATGAAATCTGAACGTGCTTTTTTTACATTGGTTAAAGCTGCATTCAATCAAAGAAGAAAAATGCTTCGTAATCCGTTAAAACCATTTTTTGATGCTGTTACATTGCAAGAAGAAATATTTACCAAACGTGCTGAGCAATTAACGGTGGAAGACTTTGCAGCATTGACTTTTAGAATGAGCTGATTAGAAAGATTAAAGATGAAAGTAGAAAGCAGAAAGATGAAAGATGAAAGTAGAAAGATGAAAGCAGAAAGATGCGATAAGCGTTAAGTGATTTAGATTAAAACAATGAAAGAAAAAGTAATAATTACGGCTAAAGCACATCCAATACTTCAGAAAAGTTTGGAGGAGAGAGGCTATGAGGTAGTTTACGAGCCAGGCATCAGCTATGAAAATCTTCAAGGGATGCTCGATCATGTAATTGGTTTAATTGTTACAACAAGCATTCCAATAGACAGATTATTAATTGACAAAGCATCATCATTAAAATGGATTGGCAGGTTAGGTAGTGGTATGGAATTGATTGATGTAGACTATGCTCGATCAAAAGGCATTCGATGCGAGAGCAGCCCCGAAGGTAATCGGAATGCAGTGGCTGAGCATGCATTGGGATTGTTATTGAATTTAATGAATCGAATCAACTTAAGCAACAATCAAGTTAAAAATGAGCAATGGTTAAGAGATGAGAATAGGGGTGAAGAGTTGACCGGAAAAACAGTGGGGATTATTGGCTTTGGTAACACAGGTTCCTCTTTTGCAAAACTCTTGAGTGCTTTTGATGTAATTGTATTGGCATATGATAAATATAAAACAGGATTTGCCAGTGGCAATATTCAAGAAGCAACTCTTGCACAAATTGCCCGTCATGCCAATATAGTAAGCTTACATCTTCCATTGAATGAGGAAACTTTTCATTATGCCAACTTGAATTTTTTTAATCAATTGGAGCAAAAGCCCTACTTTATTAATACCAGTAGAGGTAAAACCATGGATACCAAGGCTGTTATAAGTGCATTAATCAATCATCAAATAAAAGGGGCAGGACTAGACGTTTTAGAGAATGAAAAAATCAATCATTTAAGCTCCGAGGAGCAAAGCCAGTTTAAGCAGTTAATTGATTTTCCTCAAGTGATAATAACTCCGCATATTGCAGGCTATAGTATAGAAGCTTTTGAACGTATGGCCACTGTTTTACTCAAAAAATTATTTAATTAGTAGGCAATTTTATTGCTTTTCCTTAAATTTGTATATATGCAACGCCGCAGTCAAATGCGGCGTTGTATTTTTTTTACTGTATTTAAAGCGATTGTATGAGTGAGAATATGTATGTAACGAAGGAGACCTTCGAAAAAATGAGAGAAGAATTGCATCAGATGAAATCGGTAGATCGTCCGGCTGCTTCAAGGGCCATCGCCGAAGCAAGGGAGAAAGGTGATTTAAAAGAAAATGCAGAATATGATTCTGCAAAAGAAGCTCAGGGAATGTTGGAGGCAAAAATCAAGCAATTGGAAGGCATGATTGCCAATGCAAAAATTGTTGATACTACTACCATAGACACAAGCAAAGTAACTATTTTAACAAAAGTTACCATCACCAATCTGGCCACTAAAAAAACAGTAACTTATCAATTGGTGGGTGAAAAAGAAGCCGACCTTAAACTAGGAAAAATATCTGCAGCATCACCCATAGGTAAAGGATTAATGGGAAAAGTGATTGGCGAAGTTGCCGAAATCAGTGCGCCCAACGGCATCATGAAATTTAAAATAGAAAAGATTTCCATTTAATATTTTCCAATGACTATTTTCTCTAAAATAATTGCACAGGAAATTCCCTCTTATACTATTTTAGAGAATGATCGCTTTTATGCATTCCTCGATATTTTTCCTTTGGTTAAAGGGCATGTGTTGGTAGTGCCCAAAATAGAAACGGATTGCTTCTTCGATTTGTCGGCAGATTATTTGGCGGAGATTCTAGTATTTGCACAACCTATTGCAAAAGCTATCGAAAAAGCTTTCCCCTGTAACCGATGCGGCATAAGTGTTATAGGCCTTGAAGTGCCTCATGCTCACTTGCATTTGGTGCCCATCAATAGTGCCGATGATTTAAATTTCAGTAGGCCAAAATTGCAATTAACTACTGCCGAATTAAAAGCGGTTCAGTTGGCAATCTTAGCGGAGTTAAAATAGTTGGTTATTGCTTAACTATCGCTTTAATCGCTCTGGATTTTTTGCCAAAAAATCGCCCCAACCCTTTAATGGTTTGCCAGCTTTGCCAATCACCGAATTACTTTGATAAAAATGACAAAGTGCAACTGATAAGGCGTCTGTAGCATCATAATGTTTGGGTTGTTCTTCTATATTCAAAATACGTTGAAGCATTTTCCAAACCTGATCTTTGTCGGCATTGCCATTTCCAGTGATGGATTGTTTTACTTTTTTAGGAGCATATTCTGTTACCAATAAATTGGCTTGCATGGCAGCTGCAATTGCTACACCTTGGGCTCTTCCCAGTTTTAACATGCTTTGTATATTTTTTCCGAAAAAAGGAGCTTCAATGGCAAAGGAACTGGGTTGATATTCTTTGATAAGCTGAGTGATTTTTGTATGAATCATTTCTAAGCGGGCATAGATGTCTTTTTCCTTGGTAAGTTTTAAAACATCCATATTCAACAAATAGGGTTTGCCTTTTTGAATACCCAATAATGCATAACCCATTAATTGAGTTCCAGGGTCTATTCCCATTATAATAGCTTCGTATTTCATTGCTCGTGAAAATACGAATCGTTTTCCAACTCACTGCATCTTCTGTTGTATCTTTACACAAATTATTGTGCTTGAATAAAAGGTTTAAAAATATCTTGAATTATATAATAGGTCCAGTACTTTTTATTTGGCTCTCTTATTCTATCTATCAACAAATACTCAGGCAAAATGATGTACAGCAATCTTGGACGCTTATACTTTCGGTATTTAAACAACAAAATAGATGGAAGCTGTTTTTAGTTATTGGATTGATGTTGGTAAATTGGGGTATCGAAGCAAGAAAATGGCAATTGCAAGTAAAGGGAATAGAACGCATTTCTTTTGTCAGCGCTTTTAGGGCTATTTTGGCAGGGCAGGCCTTGGGATTTAATACCATCAATCGAATGGGAGAATCTGTAGGAAGGGCCGCTTTTTTGGAAGATGGAAATCGATTAAGGGGTATTGTACTTTCTTTTGTAGGAAGCATGGCTCAGGTTATTGTTACGTTTACAATGGGGGCATTGTCTTTATTGTATACGAGATTATTTATTTTGAGTGGTACTCAACAATTAAGTGGATTGTCTCAGTTTTGGTTGGATGGGTTAATCTATGTTATTGGTGGCGGCATTGCTTTATTTACTTTGGCTTATTTTAGACTAGCAGGCTTGATTGAATTATTTGAGAGAATTCCATTTGTTGCTAAACATCGATATTTTATAGAAAAACTCGAAGATTTTCATTGGAAAGCGTTAATCAGGATTTTGTCGCTTTCATTTGGCAGGTATTTTGTTTTTTTGCTTCAATACATTTTGCTATTAGACGTATTTATGGTGAACGTTTTTTGGCTAGATGCCTTTGCCCTAGTTGGGGTATTGTTTTTAGTTTTGGCCATTGTGCCAACAATTGCATTAGCAGAATTGGGCTTTAGGGGGAAAGTGAGCTTATTGTTATTTGGAATAATTAGTACCAATTCAGTAGGGATAATTGCAACTGCTGGAGGAATTTGGTTAATTAATTTAATATTACCGGCAATTGGCGGTACCTTATTTATTTTAGGTTTAAGAATATTCAAGCATAAAAAACCATAATATTGTTTAAACGCTTTTCTTTTTTATTAATCATTTTTTTCTGGGCAAATTTATTGTTGGCCGGAGATGATTTTTGTGGATTACGCAATAATGCTTTTCAGCAAGGAGAATCGATTAGTTATACTATTTATTATTCGGTAATTGGCCTTTATATTAATGCTGGTGCAGCTACTTTTTCGGTGAATCTTGAAAAACTAAACAACAAAACAGTTTACCATGTAACTGGTTCTGGCACCTCAAATAGTAGGTACGATTGGATTTTTAAAGTAAGGGACTTGTATGAATCTTTTATCGATACAAATACTTTACAGCCACTAAAGTTTATAAGAAATGTAGATGAGGGTGGATATAAAATCAACGAAAATATTTCTTTTAATAAGGATCAAAATACTGCTATATCTAGTAAGGGTGTTACAAAAATTCCAGCCTGTGTGCAAGATGTTTTAAGTGCCATATATTATGCTCGAAACATCGATTATAGCAAGTATAATCCTGATGAGAAAATTCCTTTCTCCATGTTTCTAGATAATGAAGTGTATAATCTCTACATCAAATACTTGGGTAAAGAACAAATTAAAACCAAATATGGCAGTTTTAATGCAATAAAATTCAGGCCTTTATTGGTAAAAGGCACCATTTTTACAGGAGGAGAAAAAATGACTGTTTGGGTTACTGATGATGCCAATCATATACCTATTCGTATAGAAAGCCCCATTACCGTAGGTTCAGTAAAAGTAGATATGATGGGGTATAAAAGTTTAAGACACCCTCTTTCTTCATTGGTTGAAAAAAGGTGATTTTATATACTCTTTAAAGTAAATACTTCTTTTACTCTAATTCCTTTTTCAGTTTCCTGAACAGTACAACATTCGTTGATGGGATCATGCTCAAAAAACAATACATAATCATTTTGTGCAGCTTCTTGTAAAAAAGATTTTTTTTCTTGTAGGGTAGTAAATGGAAACATGTCATAACCCATTACATATGGTAATGGAATATGAGCTGTGGAAGGCAATAAATCAGCCATATAAACGATTGTTCTTCCCTTGTAATTAATTTGAGGAAGCATCATAGAATTGGTATGGCCATTTACAAATCGAACACGAATGCCATTGATAAAATCGCTCGAGCCCAATAGATGGTTTGAATCAAAATCTGCAATAGGAGTAGGAATAAAATTTAGCTTACCAGATTCTTGAATCGGTAGAATATTTTCTTTTAGAAAAGAGGCTTTTTCTCTTTCATTGGGGTTAACAGCCCAATCCCAGTGTTTGGCATTACTCCAAAATTCTGCGTTCGGAAATGCGGAAATCAATTGATCGTTTTTGCGAATAATCGTACCACCGCAATGGTCGAAATGAAGGTGGGTGTGAAAAACATCTGTAATATCATTGTTGCTAAATCCATGCGCTGCAAGTGAACTTTCTAAACTGTCGTTGCCGTTGAGGTGATAATGACCAAAAAATTTAGCCTCTTGTTTATTACCCATGCCCGTATCTACTAAGATAAGCCGGTCATCGATTTTGATTAATAAACTTCTCAAAGCCCAATTGCATAAATTATTTTCATCCGCAGGATTCAATTTATTCCAAATGCTTTTTGGAACTACGCCAAACATCGCACCTCCATCTAACTTAAAATAACCTGTATTAATGCTAAATAATTGCATGGTTTTTTTGTTGTTTTTGTTTTAATGCTGCACTGTATAAAATAACTAAGCCCAATATAAAAAATACTACCAATGCTAAAACAGAATTTCGCTGTGAGCCACTAAATTCATTGATATAGCCAAAACTAAACATGCCAATTACAATGGCAATCTTTTCGGTAACATCATAGAAACTAAAATATGAAGTAGTGTCTTTTGTTTCTGGCATTAATTTGGCGTAAGTACTCCTACTTAAAGATTGTATTCCGCCCATTACAAAGCCCACCAGTACCGCCAATCCATAAAATTCGTTGATACCATTTTTTGGAAGATTATACCCAATAACACATAGAACAATCCAGAAAAAAACGGTTACCATCAATGCCTTAAAGTTGCCAATTTTTTTTGATAAAAAAGCGATAGTATAAGCTCCAGGTATTGCAATGAATTGAATAATTAAGATAGCAATGATGAGATTGGTAGTAGGGATATTCAATTCGCTTTTACCATAAAGGGTAGCTACCAACATCACTGTTTGCACGCCCATATTATAAAAGAAAAATGCCAATAAATACCTTTTTAAAATAGGCATCGATTTTACCTGATGCCAAACTTTATTCAATTCTTTATAGCCTTTGGTAAATATATTCTCTGTTTTTGTATTGCCTAAAGGGATGTTATTGGGTAAACGCCTTAATGAGAATTGGGCAAAGCCCCACCACCAAATACCAACTAATAAAAACGAAATTTGAGATGCCTTGCCTACTGTTATGCCAAAACTCTCCGGCGATAACACAAATACAAAGCAGATGATCTGTAAAATCATACTTCCAATATATCCCATCGAAAATCCTTTAGCGCTTACCCTGTCTTGGTCTTCAGGGGCTGCAATTTCAGGCAAAAAAGAGTTGTAAAATACAAGGCTACTCCAAAAGCCAATGCAGGCGATAATTAAGCAGGATAAGCCAAAAGCCAAATTATCTTTGGTAAAAAAATACATAGAAGAACAGGCAAGGCTTCCAATGGTACAAAAGAAAAATAGGAATTTCTTTTTGTTGCCCCTATAATCTGCAATGGAAGAAAGCATAGGAGAGCTTATAGCCACGATAATAAATGCGATGGCCAAAGCATAGTTATACAAAGAAGTGTTTACAAATTCTCTTCCAAAGAGTTTTACGGTATCTACCGAGGTGTTTTCATTTCCATCGCCCGTTATCGCTTCATAATAAGCAGGGAAAATAGTGGATGTAATTACCAAATTATATGAGCTATTTGCCCAATCGTACATGGCCCAGCCATTGATTACTTTTTTGTTTGCTGTTTTCATTAACGATTATTTTAGGTATCCTGTGTAAATAAGTGTAATCAAAATCAATCCAACAATTACTCTATACCATCCAAAGAAACGGAAACCATATTTCTGTAAAACTGATATAAAGAAACGAATGGCAAGCAAGGCAACGATAAAAGCCACTACATTACCGATGCCTAGTAAAACCAAATTGCTTTTAGTGCTAAGCATGTCTGGGGTTTCTTTAATGGCTTTTAATAATTTATAACCCGTAGCTGCTGCCATAGTAGGTACTGCTAAGAAAAAAGAAAATTCTGCAGCCAGATTTCTAGTTAATTTTTGTTGCATTCCACCAATAATACTAGATGCAGATCTGCTCATGCCGGGTATCATGGCAAGGCATTGAAATATTCCAATGATAAATGCTTTTACATAAGAGATATCATCTTCTTTATCTATGGTATGGGTTTTAAAAATATCGTCTATAAAAATAAGTATCACACCGCCCACCAACATAGTTACTGCAACAGTCATAGGGCTTTCAAGCAGTTCGTCTATTTTATCAGACAATAAAAATCCCAAGATCAATGCAGGAACTACAGCCACCATTAATTTTATATAAAAACTCCAATGATTCAGCGGAAAGAATTTTTTTCGGTACAAAACCAACACCGATAAAATGGCCCCCAATTGAATGGCTATCTCAAATAATTTGGTGAAATCATCTTTGGCAATTCCCATAAAAGAACTCACAATAATCATGTGACCAGTAGAGGAGATAGGAAGGAATTCGGTAATTCCTTCAACAACAGCTATTACAATGGCTTCAAAAATGGTCATAAGGATTATTTAGTTAAAAATGATCCTTAAAAATAAGGTTTGTACCCCGAATATCATTATTTAATCAGCCCAACCGATTGAAAAAACCTGATTAGGCTGATGCTGCTTTTTTACTTCCTGTTTTTTTGCCAAGAGATCTTAATCTTTTACTTAATAAAAATCTTGAAATATCCAATTCTTTACTTACTTCTTTGTGTGCCTTGTCATTTGCAATTAATTTAAGTGCTTTCAATTCTTGAGGATGTGTATTTTCTAGCCTGGCGATAAGAGATTTTTTTCCTGTATTTGCAGTTTTGTAAAGCACATTCTTTTTGGGGAATATTCCATGCCATTATTAACTATGTGAATGATTGTGTCAATTCCTTTAAGAAAATTGCCTATATACATGACCATTGCCTTAAAAGAATGTATTATTAGGACACTTCTGTTTTGTATGAAAGTGGCGAAACTGTTAAGTCAATTACATGTTCAGGGGATAATAGGAGCCTTCTGCTAAAGCTTTGCATTTTAAATGATTAAGATGCTCTATCTTGTATCTTTAAGGTTTTGTTATTTTCAAAGTTCTTATATGAAATTATTACTTTCTATAGTTTTTGGATTTTCATTGATAGCAATAGCAAATGCTCAGGATGTTGCTAACTATTATAGATTAGTCGATTCTGCTGAATTAGCGATTGTCGAAAACAATTTTTCTGAATCAGTAAAATTTTATTATAAGGCTGAAAAAATTAGGCCAATGTTTGGAAGAGATTTACATAATGCTGCTATTGCAGCGAGCAAAGTCAATGATTTAAATAATGTAATATTCTTTACAAAAAAAATGGCAGAGAAGGGCTATGATTTATCGAATTTCAAAAATTCTAAATCAGGGTTGCAAAAATTTTATAATGAAATTGTTCGTGCGTGTCAATCAGTAAGACTGCTACCTAGCATAAATAAAAAATATTGTGATACACTTCAAAAAATGATTAAGCTTGATCAAGAGTTTTTGAAACCTCCTGAATTTCGGAAGGCCAATAAAGATACTATTGATAAGATTTTTATAGGGAATGCCATGAAGTTAGTTCAGCTAATTTACTTATATGGGTTCCCCTCAGAAGAAAGGATTGGTATAGATACTATAGCAGATCCAGCTGTCTTAATGATTCATCAAAGAGGTGGAGAAAAAAATAGAGTTGTTGACTTTTCAAATATTGTAAGAACAGCAGTTTTGAATGGGGAATTGAATAACAAGACTGGTTCTTTTTTAATTGAAAATTCTGAAGGTAAACTAGGCCTAATATATAATTGTCTTTCATTGATGCGAGGCAGTTTTGATACTTTCGTAATGGCGAAAAGCCCAAGTGATGTTTTGGTTAAAAAAGATACTACATACTTTACAAATTGGGGTACAGATCCTATTTCAGATTCAACAAAAAATGCGTTTAACAAACGCCGAAAAGAATTATATCTGGATAGTGTAGAAGACTCATTCAAAAAGGCCGTATTCCAGAATAGCCACCCGGAGTTTAATTTAGGAAATCGCGATTCTGGTGTGACAATAATGTGGAGAAACTATGCAAATTTTTTATACATGCAAAATAACTTTAAGGATAAAAAATATCGATGATGCTTAATCACAATAATTAAACATAAAAAAAACTCAATAGTTTAAGTGAATGTAATGACTTTGGTTTACTGGATGGAATTATTACTTACATACCAGCCGTGCCCTATATATATTCAGGATTTTTAATCAAGGTAGAATTAACAAAAGGATTTATTACCATTTATAAAAAAACAAATCTTGTTTATCAATAATTTATCCTATACAGTTGAACTCATTACAGAAAATGAGTCCCTAGCATATTGGCTACTATATCAATGGAGAGGATTGTGGAGGAGGTGATTAATTTATATCGCTTTCTTCGGACTTTTAAAAATGGCGTACACTTCAATCAATAAACCAAAAACAATCATTAAAGGAGCAATAGTGATGCGTGTAGTACTGTAAACTTCTTTGGTATCAAATACATTGGGGTCTGGGCTTTTACCTCCACCCATTAACACCATGCCCAAGGCAATTACAGCAGCTCCAATGAACATCCATATATAATTATCTTTAGAAAATAGGGTTGTTGATTTTGTTGTTTGGTTTGTCATCATTGATTATTTATTATTAATATAAATCGTCTAGTTTCATTTTGAGGTATTTCAACACACTTTTATAGGTGCTTAATACAGATATACCTACCCCTAAAATAGTAATTCCTCCAAATAAAATAATGGTATGACTCATATTTCTGATCACTTTTAATTGAGGGAACTGACTTTCAGCCCATCCTATTAAAGAAAACAGCAAAACAATGGCAATGCCAGAGCTGATCAATCCATTAATGAGTGCTTTTATGTTGAGTGGTTTTGCAATAAATCCTTGGGTTGCTCCTACCATTTGCATGGTTTTAATTAAAAATCGATTGGAGAACATGGCCAAGCGGATGGTATTGTCGATACTGAAAATAACAATAATGCTTAGTAGAGTGGCAACAACTAAAAAAATCAATCCAATTTTAGATGCTCTTTCATTCAGGTTATTAACTAAGGTTTGGGGGTATTGCAGATCGGTGATTTGATTGCCATATGCTCCCATTAAATCAGCTGAAATTTTTGATAAGCTGTCCTTGTTTACATAATCGGCCTTGGCATAAAAATCAATGCTTTCCGGCAAAGGATTTACATCTAATATTTTTGCCCAATCCTCATTGTTTTCCTTGTTCCAAATTTGTTTAGCAGAATTCTTATCTACATAAATTACATCTTTGGCATAAGGCTTAGATGCTATAAACTGTTGAATTTGTCCAATGGTATCTTTATTGAGGGTTCTTAGATAAGCACTTAATCTAATATCTTCTTTAAAAGCATTGCCTACAGAATTGACATTAAGAAAAAACCAACCCATAATACCCATGATAAAAAGTACCAGGGAAACCCCCACAATAGTGTATATATAATTTGGCTTGCTTCTTTTCAATGATGATTTTCCGATTTCCGCCATGAGTGTTCGCTATTTTTAAATAGTGTTGATCTTAATTACAAATGTACGGTTTTGGTGGCTAATGA
>JBILRH010000018.1:0-18507 GCA_044372715.1 Sediminibacterium sp.
AAGCGCCTGAACAATCCAATTCGTATTGTTGTGCGCCCAATTCATTGGCATCCATTTTAGTTACACTTGCTTGGGTACCTGGCATATCACCAAATCCACGAATAGATGGAATAAAAATATATCCGGCTGTATCTGTTACTAAAGTATAGGTATCGCCCATTCCCATGATGCCACCTAATTGTCTGCGAAATAATTTTCCCTGTTCTTTTACAACGGTGATCGGCAATTCAATCAATTGACCCATTACGCCCATTTTCATGGTGCCAAAAACTTCTAGTTGTTTGATGGCCATCAATTTTTCTTTACCACCTGCAGCAGTTTCGTATTTGGATAAAATATCTGCGGCGGTTTGAGATTTTACTTTGCTAATTCCTAGTATTAAAATAGCAACAAAAATGATACGCTTCATATAATAGATTTAACTTTATAAACTTTGAAACAAAAGTAGTGATAATGATTACTAAAAGTTTTTGAATATTACTATTATTATACATTAAGCTATGAATTCAAGTTTATTTAACATATCTATTCAATTTGTTGATATTTTCAACAAATCCATCTACCCAGCATGTGTAACTATTGAAAATGGAAAAATTCAATCCATTCAACCCATTGAAGAAAGGGAAATAACTACCAAAGGATTTTTGATGCCCGGCTTTATAGACAGTCATGTTCATATAGAAAGCAGTATGCTTATTCCAAGTGAGTTTGCTCGATTGGCAGTTGTTCATGGTACTGTTGGCACTGTGAGTGATCCACATGAAATAGCGAATGTATGCGGGATGGAAGGTGTAGAATTTATGATTGCGAATGGAAAGCAAGTACCTTTCAAATTTAATTTCGGCGCACCCAGTTGTGTACCAGCAACCATTTTTGAAACAGCAGGCGCAGCACTTGATAGTAAAGATGTTACAGCCTTATTGCAAAAACCCGAAGTGAAATACCTCAGCGAAATGATGAATTTTCCTGGCGTATTACACAAAGACCCAGAAGTAATAAAAAAAATAGCTGCTGCTCATGCAGCAGGCAAACCAGTAGATGGACATGCGCCGGGTTTAATGGGCGATGCCGCTCAGCAATATATAGAAGCAGGAATTTCTACTGATCATGAATGTTTTACAATCGAAGAAGCATTGGATAAATTAGAGCATGGCATGAAAATTATTATTCGCGAAGGAAGTGCTGCTAAAAACTTTGAAGCACTTGCCGATTTGATTGATGATCATCCGAATACTGTATTGTTTTGTAGTGACGACAAACATCCTGATAGTTTAGTTGATGGTCATATCAATCAGCTATGCGCAAGAGCAATTGCAAAAGGATTGGATCTATTCAATGTATTGAAAGTAGCTTGTGTTAATCCTGTATTACATTATAAACTCGATATTGGTTTATTGCGTGAAGGAGACTCTGCCGATTTTATTATTGCAGATAACCTAACCGATTTTACGATCAACCAAACTTATATTGATGGAGTGCCTTTATTGGCCAATGGAAAATCGATTATCGAATCTGTAAATACTGTACCAATTAATCAATTTAATTGTGAACCAGTATTGGCATCTCAACTCGCCATTGTTCAAAATGAATATCCTTCTAACAATGGATTGATTCCAGTAATTGAAGCCTTGGATGGTCAATTAATTACCAATCGATTGAGTTTAGCAGGAAAATTATTAAACAATCATTGGGTAGCTGATACCGACAATGATGTATTGAAAATGGTGGTAGTTAACAGATACCACAAAGCACCAATTGCCAAATGTTTTATCAAAAATTTTGGATTTAAAAAAGGTGCTATTGCTTCTACTGTAGCACATGATAGCCATAATATTGTGGCTGTTGGTGCAGATGATGATGCTTTAGCCGAAGCTATCAATTTAGTAATTGCTGCAGCAGGAGGAGTAAGTTGTGTGGATGGAAATGGAGCTGAATTGTTATTGCCCTTACCCGTTGCTGGTTTAATGAGTGCTGATGATGGATACAGTGTTGCGGCTCGTTATACAGCCATTGATTCCATGGCTAAATCCTTAGGATCCTCTCTATCCGCACCTTTCATGACATTGAGCTTTATGGCACTTTTGGTAATACCGCATTTAAAATTGAGCGATAAAGGTTTGTTTGACGGGGATCGGTTTGAGTTTATCTCATAACGCTTATTTCATATCTCATAATTCATTTTCTACTCTCATCTTTCTTATCTCATCTTTTATCTTTCTTAATTCATAATTCTTAATCCGCTTTAGCTCCAATCACTTTTACAGCAACACTATCCGTTCCTTTTGGTGCAAAATATTTTGTTTTGAATTTTATGGTTTGCCCTGGCTTGAGGGTTTCATAAACAGTTTCGTTGCCTTCATCTAATTTAACACTGGTCTTGCTAAAAAAAGAGAGTTTCAAAGCAATATCTTTATAAGTAGCAATAGTTGCGTTATTGGTAAGATTCACAATTACCACTGTTTGCCCAATGATGTTTTTACGATCTCGATTATTAGCAGCAATAAACCGTATTGGATTTTTCTTTTCTTTCTCTTCCAAAGTTTCTTTTACTACTTCATAGGTTTTTTTATCGAAAGACTCTTCTTTCTTTGATTCATTACAAGCAATTAAACTTAACCCAATAAGTGAGAATAGCAGGCACCTTTTCATAATACAATTTAGACCTTTAATAGAATATCCCCTAAATTCGTACACTAAACTTTCACCATGGTCATCAATTTAAGCGACAATCACAGTCTGATAAGTAATTGGGTTTCTGAACTTAGAAATACGGAAGTGCAGGAAGACAGAATGCGTTTTCGCAGAAATTTGGAAAGAATTGGAGAAATCGCAGCTTATGAAATTAGTAAGCAATTGCCATGGAAAGTTCAGGAAACGCCCACTCCATTAGGCATACATGAGAGTAAGGTATTGTCTTCTCAACCAGTTTTGGCTACAATTCTTAGAGCAGGTTTGCCCCTGCACAATGGCATGCTCAATTATTTTGACAAAGCAGACAATGCATTTATATCTGCATATAGAAAGCATCACCGTGATGGTAGTTTCGAAATTAGTTTAGAATACATGAGCTGCCCTGCTTTAGACGATCGTATCATTATCATCAGCGACCCCATGTTAGCCACCGGAGCATCAATAGTAAAAACCATTCAATACATGAAAAATCAGGGGAACCCTGCATCTATTCATATTGTAGTGGCTATCGCTTGTACAGTGGGTATAGAATATATTATCAGAGAATGCGGAGAAGCAGTAACTATTTGGTGTGGAGATATTGATGATGAATTAACAGCCAAGGGATATATTGTTCCTGGCTTAGGAGATGCGGGTGACCTAGCATTTGGCACTAAAGTACAATCATAGTATTTAGAATCAGTTGTATAATGGATTTAGCGTATGAGACAGTTGATCATTATTTTTGGTATGCTCGTTGCTGGATCTGTTAATGCACAGGACCCACATTTTTCACAATTTTTTTCATCGCCATTAACACTAAACCCTGCTTTAACGGGCAAGTTTTTTGGATCTTACCGAATTTCAGGCAATTACCGAAATCAATGGCCAACACTAAATAATGCATTTACTACAGCAACGGCTTCTGTAGACTTTCAAACTTTTCAAAATAAAATAGCCGATAACGATACTTGGGGATTTGGTGCAATGGCTTATAACGATAACAGTGCAGCCGGTGCTGTAAAATTCAATTATTTCTCGGCTTCAACGGCTTACCATAAAGGATTGGATGAAGATGGTCAACATCAATTAAGTGCCGGATTTCAAGTTACTTATGCCAATATGATTGTGAATACCAGCTTACTCACATTTGAAGATCAATTAACCACTTCAGGTTTTACAGGACTAACTTCAGAAGTTTTTAGCTCTAGCACCCTTAATGCAACATATCTAGACTTTAATGCTGGCCTCTTATACAATGGAAGTACCAATGATCGCAACAATTTTTATGCTGGTATAAGCATGTATCATATCAATAGGCCCGAACAAAAATTTTCAGGAGCAGCCTATAATTTAACACCAAGAGTCAACTTTCATGCTGGAGGTTATTTTCCTGTTGGAGAAACTACATCCATTCATTTAAGTGGTTTGCAAATGTTTCAAGGTGGATATTCAGAAACCATGATTGGTGGTGCTTTACAATTAAATGCCAATCCAAACGACATTAAATCTACTAGTTTATATGTGGGCACATGGGTAAGATTCAATGATGCTATTATACCATATGCTGGGCTTGAATTTGGTGATTACCGTTTGGGCATTTCATACGACTATAATGCACAATTAATTAGAACTGCCACACAAAATAGAGGCGGTATTGAGGTATCGCTTATCTACATTCGAAGGCCTTCCACTGATAGGCCAGTGAACTGTCCTAAATTTTAATGCCAGTTGTTTGTTATCTTAGCATAAATCCCCCGATTTGTTAAAAGAGATTATCATAGCCATCCAAGCGTATTTTCAGGCCCATCGATTTATACGAAAGCATAAACTATGGAAATGGATTGTTGTTCCGGGAATCATGTACACCATTTTATTTATTATAGGAATCTATCTTTTCAGCAGCACTTCCAGCAATTTCATCGAATGGATTGCTTTAAAAACTGGGTTGAAAAGTTGGCTCGATAAACAAGACAGCGGTTTCATGGGTTTTATTTTTACCATGGGTGGATTGATTCTTTGGCTGGTTTTGATGTTATTCTATTTCTCTTTATTTAAATATTTATTTTTAATTATTGGCTCTCCTGTTTTTGCCTACTTAAGTGAAAAAACAGAGGCTATTATGGAAGGCAAAGACTTTCCATTTAGCTTTCCGCAATTAATTAAAGATATAATTAGAGGTATCCAACTTGCAGGAAGAAATAGTTTATGGCAAACCGTTTATGCGATAAGTATAGTGCTATTTAGTTTAATTCCTGTTATAGGATGGTTAACCCCTGTAATGGCCATCACTATTGATTGTTATTATTATGGATTCTCTATGTTAGACTATAGCATGGAACGCAAAAAAAAGTCTGTTACCGAAAGTATATTTTTTATAGGGTCGCATAAAGGATTGGCCATTGGTAATGGCCTCGTATTTTACATCATGCATTTTATTCCTATCGTTGGCTGGATTTTAGCTCCATCTTATGCAGTTGTTGCTGCAACTCTAAGTGTTTATCCAATCAATCAAAAAGATGCAAACAACCAATTAATATGAGTAAAGGAAAACTGTATTTAATTCCTTCGGTTTTGCATGAGGATGCAGTACAAACCATCCCAGCTTATGTAGTTGATGCTATTAAAAAATGCGATGTTTTTTTTGTAGAAACCGAAAAAAATACCCGACGATTTTTTAAAAAAATTTGGAAAGAAATGGTGATTGATGATTATCAATGGTTCACCATTCACAAAGCAGAAGAATCTGTAAAGTCTTCTTTTTTAGCAAGTTTGAACGCAGGAAAAAACATTGGAATAGTAAGCGATGCCGGTTGCCCAGGCATTGCAGATCCCGGGCAAATCTTGATAGAATTAGCTCAAGCCCATCAAATAGTTATTGAGCCATTGGTTGGCCCAAGTTCCATTTTATTGGCATTGATGGCCAGTGGAATGAATGGACAAAACTTTCATTTTCACGGTTACTTACCTATTGATGGAATGGAAAGAAAGAAAAAAATAAAAGAGCTCGAAGCAGAGTCTGCCATTAAAAAAACCACCCATATTTTTATTGAAACGCCCTATAGAAACAATCAATTAATGCATGATATTGTGCTGGCATGTAAACCTACAACCAGCATTTGTGTAGGAGTTGATATCACTGGACCAAATGAAAAAATTCAAACAAAAGCGGTTAACAATTGGAGCAAGCAATTACCTGAGCTCCATAAAATTCCAACCATTTTTTTATTGCAAGCTTAATTGCAAATCAAATAATGGTTATTTAGGCTTAATAATCGATTCTTCCACAACACCTCTCACTTCTAACACACTGTCGACTATATAGGACTGTAGCCCTCTCCATGGCAATGCGCCTAAATATCTTTTATAATGAAGGTTTACTTCTCTGCCTGAGTTCTTGCTTAGTATTTCTGCTACTTTTTTATCTGTTACACTAAAACTAAACTCATTACTCTTCACATTTGCCTGAAATCCACTTTGAATGATTTTTCCTTCATTGGTTTTGAATAAAAATCCTTTCTCTTGAAAAGTATTTAATTGTCCGGCCTTGGTTCCCTCAGCATAAACAAAATAAAATTTCCAATAAATAAATCCAGCCAATACAAATATTAAAATAGTTAAGAAACTCCAAAGAAATTTTTTCATAATAATTTTTATAAACCGTATTTGTCTACAAGATAAACAAGTCCTGCCATATTAATAGCTCCTAGTAATAACTCTCTTTTGTTTACATTTTCAAACACATCAGAACGCGCATGGTGAATATCAAAATATCGTTGATCATCTGGATCAAAGCCTGCCAATGCAGTACCCATCGCTTTATTCAATGGACCGATATCTGCTCCACCGCCTCCCATCCTTAAATAAGTTGTTCCATAAGGAAACAAAAGAGGCAACCAAGCCTGCATCTTTTTTAATTTTTCTTCTTCAATAGTAAATCCAAATCCTCTTGGAGTAAATCCGCCTGCATCGCTCTCTAATGCAAATAGATGTTTTTCATTATTGGCTTTTGCTTCTTCGGCGTATTTGGTTCCACCTTTTAAACCATTTTCTTCATTGGCAAATAAAACAAATCGAATGGTGTGTTTTGGTTTGTATCCCAATGCTTTAAATACCCTTAATATTTCCATGGTATGCACTACGCCAGCTCCATCATCATGTGCGCCTTCATTTACATCCCAACTATCTAGATGACCTCCAATGGTAATATATTGATCAGGAAATTCGCTGCCTTTTAATTCAGCAATTACATTATGTCCTTTTGCATCAGGCAAAAATTGACCATTGGTTTTAAAGGAAACTTCAAAACTAGATTGCTTACTTAAGTTCCAAACATAATCTGCATCATATCCTCCCAAAGCGATGGCCGGAATCTTTGGAAATGAATCATTGTATGCCATTCCTCCAGTATGCGGATTATTGTCGGTAGCTTCTGTGAGTGACCTAATCATTACTCCTATTGCACCGTATTTTGCAGCCCTACTTGCTCCATTTCTTCTGTATTGACCTGCTTGTCCATAAGAAGTACCTGTTTCTATATTGGTGGGATCAAACTTATAATTATAATAAACTATATTTCCTTTAATCAAATCTTTCTTCGCTTCTAATTCAGCAAAATTGGCTACTGCTATCACTTTTGCTTTGACTGCTTTTCCTCCTGAACCTAAAGAATTTCCTAAAGCCAATACATCCAAAACTCGATTGGTTTTTTTTCCATCAACAACAACAATTGAAGCTTCGTCTTTTCCACCTCTATTCCAGTTTGGCATCATGCATTCTTGTAAATAAACACGATCTGCTCCTAGATTTTTCATAGACAATTCACCCCATTCAACAGCTTTGGTAAATTGAGGAGAACCAGCTAATCTACCTCCTATATCTTTGGTAAGTTGACGCAACAAATCATGTGCTTTTCCATTTTGAAGTACATCGTCCGCTATCTTTTTTATAAAAAGGGCATCATCTGAAGATTGCGCGCTCAAGCATAAAGGCGCAAATAGCAATAGAAATAATTTTTTCATGCCTTGAAGTTAATAAAATCTTGCCTTTCTACCATCTATGTATTGAAAAAGGTGGATTTCAGAAATTAGTTGATATTTGTAGCATACTAAGATAAAAAGATCAACATGCGCATAGGAATTGTTTGTTATCCTACTTTTGGCGGGAGTGGAGTTTTAGCTACCGAATTAGGCAAGGCTCTTGCCGATGAAGGGCATCAAGTTCATTTTATCACTTATCAGCAACCTGTAAGACTCAATATTTTCAATGCCAATATTTTTTATCACGAAGTAAGGGTGCCCACTTATCCCTTATTTGATTATCCTCCATATGAAGTTGCCCTGGCAAGTACCATGGTGGATGTGATCATTAATCATGATCTGGATTTATTGCATGTGCATTATGCGATACCACATGCATCTGCTGCCTATATGGCCAAACAAATTGTGAAGCAAAAAAATGGCAGAAACATTCCAGTAATTACCACTTTACATGGAACAGATATTACATTGGTAGGTAAAGACAAAACCTATGAACCGGTAGTTACTTTCTCCATTAATCAAAGTGATGCAATCACTGCAGTATCCAAAAATTTAAGGGACGAAACCTACCGTTTTTTTGCCATTGAAAAAGAAATTGAAGTGATCTATAATTTTGTTGATGTAAGTAGATTCAACAAAAAACCCATTGATCCTTTTAGAAAAGTAATTGCACCCAATGGAGAAAAAATATTGATGCATGCATCCAATTTCAGAAAAGTAAAAAGGGTTACAGATGTGATTGAAGTGTTTGCAGCTGTACAAAAAAAGCTTTCTGCCAAATTATTAATGGTAGGTGATGGACCCGAAAGACCTACCTGTGAAGAATTGGCAAGGGAATTAGGTATAGATGAACATGTTCGCTTTTTAGGAAAGCAAGAACAAATAGAAGATATCTTGGCCGTGAGCGATGTGTTCTTATTACCATCGGAATACGAGAGTTTTGGATTAGCCGCTTTAGAAGCTATGGCTGCCAGATCAGTTGTAATTAGCACCAATGCTGGTGGATTAAGTGAGATCAATATTCAAGGAGAAACAGGCTATATGGCTAATGTAGGTGATGTTGCTGCCATGAGTAAATATGCCATCGATTTATTAAGCGACGATGTTTTATTAAATAAAATGAAAGAAGCTGCTTATCAACAAGCATTGTTATTTGATATCAAAAACATCATTCCAATTTACGAAGCATTGTACGGAAGATTTTGTAGAATGAATGATGTTAGTGTTTAGTTATTGGTTATTAGTTATTGGTTATTAGTTATTGGTTGATAGTAGTTCCCGTTATTTCACCGTATTTTTTGTAGTGGTGATTGTAGTTGGGTAATTAAGCATACTATTGATCAATAAACAAAAGCTTACATGCAAAATTCCAAATTACAATCCACATTTACCCCCCCCCATCAGTATATACTGATTATCAATATTTTATGTTTATTTATGCTATTTTTAGCAGGATGTAAAAAAGAAGAAGTTGTAATTCCGGAAACAAAAATTGAACAACTTAGGAATCAGGTTAGTAATTGGTATAATTTAGTAAAGAATGGGGGCACAATTAATCCAGGTTCGATAACTCAAGAAATAAAAAGCAATAGTTTAAGTCAACAAGCTATTAATGAATATGCATTTTTGCAGGTTGATAGTTTAAATTTTAATAGGGCTTATATTAATTTTGATTCTTCAAGATTTACTGGTTTAAGTGTTCCAATAAAAACGAATATAAATACCGGTGAATATATACAGTTGACTACTATAAGCTATGGTAATAAAACCAAAGGTTATTTTGTTAGATCAATACCTGATGCAAATTGGTATAAGGTTTTAGGCGTAAAATCAGATTTTACAAAAATGAGTGGAAGCATATTTGTTTACAATATAAAAGGCAAACTGATTAGTAATGCTAAATTAGTTAATGGTGTTGTAAGTAATAACTTAGCTACTAATCAAAATGCTACAAATGGGGACCTAAGAAAAATTGATCCTTTAGATGTAAATGATAATTTAATAAATGGAGTTAGTGTATTAGTCCCAACAAATTGAGCTTATGAAATACTTTTTAATCTTAATAACTTCTTTATTAAGCATCAGTTGTTCCAATAATAAGATAACTACATTCCATCTACTAAATTTAAAAAATGACACTGCATTGAGTTTTCTTGCAAGTTCAAAACACCCAACAAATTTAGAAATTTCTATTAAGGGAAACAGTAATGATTCAATTTGTGTTGATTACTTTATTCTTCCTAGCGGGCCAATTGATACTGTATTAAAAAGGGATCATTATAATGAGAAAGTAAATTTCAATGTAAGAAAGTTTAAATCTTCTGATTGTAATTTAATTTTAAATTGTAAAGCTTATTGAAAAGAAGTTGGATCATCAATAGAAGATTGCTTTGAAATTAATAAAGAATATGACTGATACGGTTAGATTAACTCCTTTAATCTTATTAATACTTTTACAATATTCTTGTGCTTCTCTTATAGAGAAAGGCCAATATAGTATTCAATATTTTGTAAAAAATATTTACAACGATTCCGATGTTGTAAAATCAGGAAGTCTTCTTTATGAACCATTTCAAGTTCGTAAGAATAAACTACCATCATTAATCATTTTAAAAATTAATTGACTCTTTTTATTCTCCTCAGAATCCATCTGAGATAGAACACAAGCTTCCTAAAGGATTTATTTCAGTAGATGTGAAAGAATTAAAAGTAGACTTGGACAAATTAGAAACTGAAAAATAATTATCCTTGATTCGATTAATTTTAAAAAAGATAGCAATATAAATTATTTAGGATATTTAACTATTTTACAAATTTTCGCAGATAAAAAAAGCGAAAAAGTTTATATTTATTATTTAATTACCAATCAAGATAATGAAGGACATTCTAGAGTGCTGTCTGAGATTAATTTAATAAATGGCAAATGGCAAGAAGTTAAAGCAGAATTAATTGACAGATATTAGTTGTTATGAATTGCTAGTCCATAGGAATTAATAAGAAGAGCTTACACTATTACTCAACAATGAATGCTAATAATAAATGTACAGAATCTTTATTGCTGAAAAGAATTGATTTTTTAAGTATCAATCAAATAACTTTCTTGATTAATAAATGACTTACATATAACATCAATTTAAATTACCTTTTTAAATAAATTTATGGGGCTATTATCAAGAATGATTGATAAGTTCCTCAATACTTCTCAAAATAATATCACAAAGATCTTTCAACTGCTCCAAACTAATTGTCAATGGTGGTGCAATTCTCAAACGATCGGGTGCAAATAAAAACCAATCTGTAATCAATCCATTTTCTACACATCGATGAATGATTGATTGTGCTATTTCAGGTGTACTAAACTGAAGCGACATCCATAAGCCAAAACAATTTGTATGAATGATTGCAGGGTGTTTTAAATAGCTCAATAAAAAATCTTGCTTCTCTTTTACAGATGCCAAAAGATTTTCATCTACTAAAACTTCCAATGCTGCTTTGCCTGCTGCACAGGAAACCGGATGTCCACCAAATGTGGTAATATGCCCTAGTACTGGATCATGTGTGAATGTACTCATCATTTTGGTGCTTGATATAAATGCGCCCAATGGCATTCCTCCTCCTAAAGCCTTTCCTAATAAAAGTATATCAGGTACAATACCAAATTGTTCAAATGCCCAGAGTGTGCCCGTTCTTCCAAAGCCTGCTTGAATTTCATCTAGAATCAATAACACACAATATTCGTCACATTTTTTTCTTACCGCTTGTAACCATTCTTTTGTTGGAGCATTAATACCGCTTTCGGCTTGCACTGTTTCCATCACAACGCATGCAGTATTTTTATCAATTGCAGCTAATAAATCATCGCTTCCATAATCCACATGATGTATATCGGGTAAGAGTGGCCTAAAAGCATTTCTCCAATATTCATCACCCATCAAACTCAAAGCACCTTGCGTACTTCCATGATAGGCATTTTTGCAAGCGATGATTTTTGTTCTCTTGGTAATGCGCTTTGCTAATTTCATGGCACCTTCTGTTGCTTCGGCCCCACTATTGGTAAAATAAACACAGTTCAATTGTTCGGGTAAATACTTGGCTAATAAACTTGCATAAGCCACTTGAGGTGTTTCGATAAACTCCCCGTAAACAATCACATGCATGTATTCGGCAGCTTGATCTTGTACCGCTTTTACCAGTTTCGGATGACTATGGCCAATATTGCAAACGCTAAAACCAGCGATTCCGTCGATATATTGTTTGCCCGATTTATCCCATAAATAAATACCAGCTGCACGCTCCATCTCAATTCCGATAGGTTTTTCAGAAGTTTGCGCTATATGTTTTAAGAACAATTGCCGATTATTCATATGCCAAACTTATAATAAGATTATGAATTAACGAATTTGCGTATTTTCGATTACCGTATTTCATAATTCTTAATTCATATTTCATAATTCTTTATGGCAACAATATTACCCGTTTTAGGCAAACATCCCCAATTTGGATCCGAATGTTTTATTGCACCCAATGCAACCATTGTTGGTGATGTGGTAATGGGCGATGCTTGTAGCATTTGGTTTAATGCGGTAATTAGAGGAGATGTACATTTTATTAAAATGGGCAATAAGGTAAACGTGCAAGACGGAGCCGTAATTCATTGTACTTATGAGAAAAACCCTACAGATATTGGCAATAATGTTTCTATTGGGCATAATGCCCTAGTTCATGGTTGTACCATACACGACAATGTATTGATTGGCATGGGATCGATCGTGATGGACAGATGTGTGATTCATTCAAACTCTATTATTGCTGCTGGTGCTGTTTTATTGGAGGGTACAGTTGTTGAAGAAGGAAGTATCTACGCCGGGGTACCTGCAAAAAAAGTAAAAGATATTTCTCCTGCAATGATTCATGGAGAAATAGACCGTATTTCTAATAATTATGTGAAATACGCTTCTTGGTTTGAAGATTATAACCACAATTTTTTGAAATAAAAGTCCAAAAAATGCGTTATAAATGCATTGAATTTAAACTTCCATGCAAAAAAAACTAATAAAATACGGGTTTGTAATTATGCTGCTTTCTTCCTGTAAGTTATTGGGGCTTGGGGGTAACACTGGTTCTAGTGCATCTAAACAAGAGAGTGCTTGCCCATCAGATGGAAGAAATATAGGCGCTGAAAAATTGCTCTCTGATAATAAAAAACTAAAGAAAGCCCCAAAATACACCAAGGATAAACCCTTGATTTATTAGTAAGATTTATCGTTCATGCTATCTAAGATAGTTAGATAACTTACATAACGGTCTTCTGAAACTTTTCCAATTCCCACCTCTTTTTTTACTGCACAACCTGGTTCATTGGTATGCATACAATTATTGAATTGACAATGCACCAATAATTTTCGCATTTCAGGAAAATAATGAGAGAGCTCTTGTTTACTAATATCTACCAATCCAAACTCTCTTACACCAGGCGTATCAATAACTTGGCTGGTAGCATCTAAATCGAACATTTCTGCAAAAGTTGTAGTGTGTAAACCCTTACCACTCCATTCACTTACCGATTGCGTTTTTAAATTGAATTGTGGAAATAAATAATTGATCAATGTAGATTTACCTACTCCGCTATGACCACTTAGTAAGGTTGCATTATTCTTCAATAAATGAGCTACTTGATCTAGCCCTTCCCTATTTTGAACACTGGTTAAAATTACTTGATAGCCAATAGATGTATACATTTCATTCAGCTGCTCGTATCTTTCTTTTTCCTTCTTACCATATAAATCTGCCTTATTAAAAACGATGATTGCTGGTATATGATGCGATTCGCAAGAAATTAAAAATCGATCTATAAAGCCTTGAGAAGTTTTGGGTTCTTTAAGCGTTGCGAACAACATACTTTGATCGAGATTAGAAGCAATGATATGATGTAGATGTTTGTTGTGGGGAGATACCCTTGCAACATAATTATTGCGTTCATAAATTTCATTGATAATGGCAGACTCCTCCTCAATTGTTTCAATTTCCATTTCCACAAAATCACCCACTGCAATTGGGTTGGTAGAAGTTATTCCATCAATCTTAAAAATACCTTTTGTTCTGGCATTATACATCCTTCCGTCTTCGCCTTTGGCTATATACCAAGAACCTGTAGATTTATAAATTTGTGCTTTCACTTAGGGCGAAGATAAGACACTTGGGTATTTTCGTTAAATATTAACGGCTCATAAACAAGCTTTGGTTCATCAGCAGACCAAAAAAGGCCCGAAAATGAATATCTTTGGCCAATGGGGAAATTTGCACACGACGAGATAGTGCCTTTTAAAGAGAGTGAGCTGACCAAGAAAGATCAGGTGGCCAACATGTTTGATAATATCGCATTTAGGTATGATTTCTTAAACAGATTACTGAGTGCAGGGATTGATGTAAGCTGGCGCAAAAAAGCCATAAGAGAAATCAAAAGTATCAATCCAAAAATCATTTTAGATGTAGCAACTGGCACTGCTGATGTGGCAATGCTTACCTATGAAATGGTGCATCCCAAAAAAATAATCGGTATAGATATCTCTGATGGTATGCTTGATTTTGGACGAAAGAAATTGATCCAAAAAAAACTCGATCAATTCATTGAATTACAAAACAGCGATAGCGAAAATATTCCTTTTGCCAATGACTATTTCGATGCTATTACGGTAGCTTTTGGCGTTAGAAATTTTCAACATTTAGAAAAAGGATTGGGTGAAATGTACCGAGTTTTAAAGCCTGGGGGAAAAATGGTAGTGCTAGAATTCTCTAAACCTACAGCAATCGGGTTTAAACAGTTCTATAATTTATACATGAATTATATTACCCCAAGCATCGGAAAGATTTTCTCCAGCAACAAGAATGCTTACCAATACCTGAATGATAGTGTTCGGGCTTTCCCTGAAGGGGAATCATTTTTAACAATCATGAATGGAGTAGGATTTACCCAAACTTATTTGAAAAAGCTTAGTTTCGGAATATGCACTATTTATTGCGGAAGCAAATAGCACTCCTTTTTTTATTCCTCATTGGAATTATTGGGCAATCTCTTGCCCAAAAGGAGCTATATAGAATGCATCGAGAAGATCAGCCTTATTATTTTGGCATTACATTAGGGTATAATAGTTCTTATTTACATTTATCAAAGTCCAAGCAATTCATACAAAACAACGATACCATTATGGTTGCAGAACCTGGTGCTAGTGGAGGAATTGTAATGGGACTGTTGGCTACTGCAAGATTAAATGATCATTTTCAATTTCGAGTGAACCCGCAATTAATTATTGGAGGAGCAAGATCAATCAATTATGTTTTAGGCAGAACATTACCTGGAGAAAGCCCCAATCAATTGCAAAGTTTGCCCTCTACATTGGTGAGTTTTCCTTTTCAATTCAAATTTAATTCAGATAGAATTGGCAATTTCAGAACCTATATATTAGGTGGATTAAAATATGATATTGATCTTTCTAGCAATTCAGGTGCAAGAAATGCCGAAGATCTTGTTAAATTAAAAAGAGGAGATTTTGGATTAGAAGCAGGTATTGGGTTCAATTTCTACTTGCCATTTGTAACAGTATCTCCAGAAATAAAAATAAGCTATGGCTTGGGCAACATTCACCAATTAGACCCTGCATTAAAGTATTCTAATGTGCTGGAAAGAATTCAATCAAGAATGTTGGTTTTCTCCATTCATTTGGAAGATTAAAGACCAAATACGCTCATTACCATATTCCACTACTAATAATGATTACCTCAGTTGTTGTAAGAAGCAATTGTATTTTAAAGGTTTAATATGAGTAAAATAAAAATAGAAAAACACAATTGATTTAATAATTTGCATAAAGTAATTGAGACTCAAAAAATAAATATGCAGCACACCATAATTAAAAATATATGCATCGTTAACGAAGGTCAACAAATTTTTGGTGATCTGTTAATTTCAAACGATCGGATCGAAAAAATAGGTGGCAAGATTGATATAAAAGGCCGAGCCAAGGAAATCGATGGAACAGGCAACTATTTACTTCCTGGTGTTATTGATGATCAAGTTCATTTTAGAGAACCAGGACTAACACATAAGGCAACTATTTATTCCGAAGCCAAAGCTGCAGTTGCAGGAGGTACCACTTCATTTATGGAAATGCCCAATACCAGCCCCCCAGCATTTACCATCGATTTATTAGAAGAGAAATATGCAAGAGCCAAAGAATCTTCATTGGCCAATTATTCTTTTTTCATGGGTACTTCCAATGATAATTTGGAGGAGATTCTCAAAGCCAATCAATTGAAGTCTCGCATTTGTGGGCTTAAAATATTTATGGGATCCTCTACTGGTAATTTATTGGTAGAAAGTCCCTTGCTTTTAGAAAAAATATTTGGGAGTTCAGAATTGTTAATTGCCACACATTGTGAAGATGAACCCATGTTTAAACAAAAAATGGTTGATCTAAAAAAAATCAAAGCGCATTTAACAGCGGCCGACCATCCAATCATTAGAGATGAAGAAGTTTGTTTTGAATCTTCCTTCAAAGCGATACAACATGCCAAAAGAAACGGAAGCAGATTGCATATTTTACATATCAGTACCGAAAAAGAGTTGCAGCTATTTACCAATATGATTCCGCTAAAAGACAAGCAAATTACTGCAGAGGTATGCGTACATCATTTACATTTCACATCCAATGATTATGACCGTTTAGGCAATCAAATTAAATGTAACCCAGCCATAAAAGCACCCCACCATAGAGATGCATTGTGGAAAGCACTGCTCGATGACCGATTAGATATTATTGCCACAGATCATGCACCACATACTTGGGCCGAAAAACAAGAAGATTTTGAACATGCACATGCTGGATTGCCTTTGGTTCAACATGCTTTACAACTGATGTTGTATTATGTACAAGAAGGTCGTATTTCAATAGAGAAAGTAGTACAGAAGATGAGTCATTCAGTGGCTGATTGTTTTCAGATAGAGAATAGGGGCTATATAAGAGAAGGTTATTTTGCCGATCTTGTAATGGTAAATATGAATCAGCCCTACACTATTGCAAAAGAGAATATTTTGTATAAATGTGGTTGGAGCCCACTAGAAGGTTTCACCTCACCTGCTACTGTTGAATATACTTTTGTAAATGGTCATCAGGTTTATGGAAAAGGGGTATTTGATGAATCTAAGTGGGGAGAAAGACTTTCCTTTAATAGAAATTAATTTTTATACTTAATCAAGTTGACATCTTAATGCAAATAGATAAAATTACCCTCAACGACCTCTCCATTTTTCATCCTGAAGAAGATCAATCGGTTTTTTATCATTTGAATTTCACACAGACCAATGGAGGAAGAGAGTACCTAAAGTATTTATTAAGCAATACACTCCCTTCGATTGAATCCATTCAAACAACCCAAAAAACGATTCAACATTTGGGTGCTGTTATCAACCAATGGCCAATAAGCCCTACGAATGGAACCATGATGGTTTTGGAAAAATTTTATGAGTCTCCGGTAGATACTTATCCAAAAAATCCGGAAACTTTCAATAGTTTTTTCTACCAGTTATTTCATCAAGCCGATTTCTCCCTAACCCTTTTTACCATTCAACACGCTATTGATTTTGTAAAAGGAATGAATACGATTGAAGGTTTGATCAACAATTCCGAAACAAAAGGGCAGCTTTCTTTGATTGCAACACGAATACAGCATTATTTGGACAATGCTATCATACAGGAAATGATTGTGCAGGATAAGCATTCCATGAGCAATGCTACCATATTGATCTATGCCAATTTTATTCGATATCGTTACAAAAAAGGAATTACAGAGTTAATTGATCTGTATAGTAAATTAGATGCCTATTTGAGCTTGGCCAAAGCAGGTGAAAAATATAATTTTCAATTTCCCAGATTTATTGAATCGAAAGAACCTTTTTTTGAAACTGAGGGATTGTATCATTTTATGCTGGCTAAGCCAATTGATTATTCAATAGGTTTATCAGAAAAAGAAAATTTTCTATTTCTTACCGGAGCCAATATGGCTGGAAAAAGCACTTTTATTAAAGCGGTTGGAATTGCCATTTATCTGGCTCACTTAGGAATGGGAGTTCCCGCATCATCCATGCAATTGAGTTTTTTCGATGGCATCATCAGTAATATTCAAGTAACCGATAATATTGCCAAGGGGGAGAGTTTTTTCTTTAATGAAGTGCAAAGAATCAAAAATACCATCGAAAGAATCAACGATGGCAAAAAATGGCTGATATTAATAGATGAATTATTCAAAGGCACCAATCAGCAAGATGCCGTAAAATGCAGTACAACGGTAATTGAGGGGCTTCGCAAAATGCAAAATGGCTTGTTTATACTTTCTACTCATTTATATGAAATTGGAGCCCCTTTACAACAATACTCCAACATACAATTCCGATATTTTGAAACAGCAGTTCAAGATGATCAATTACGCTTTAGCTATCAACTCAAAAAAGGGGTAAGTAATGATCGGCTTGGCTACTTGATTCTTAAAAGAGAGGGTGTAGTTGGTCTTTTAGATAAACTGTGAACCAAAATAAATACATAAAACTATTTTGGCATTCTTGGTAATATTATCACCCAAAGACAGGTACTTATCCTAAATAAATATTATTTTTACTTTGTTTGTAACCTCTCATTTTTCATCCCCTGAGAGGATCATTGGTTTGTTTCTTCTTCGGATAAATTATTGAGCATGTTAGTTAAAACATTTGGCAGCGCTGTATTGGGCGTTGATGCCATCACCCTCA
>JBILRH010000126.1:0-5002 GCA_044372715.1 Sediminibacterium sp.
CTGTATTGGTAAATACTTTTTCTAAAGATAAAAAAGAGATGCGTTGACAATATTCTTGTATTACCTGTAACGCAAGGGGTTCATCATCTATAGCAATACATTTGATCATCTTAGGTATTGATTGTTAATTTTACAATATAGGAATCATTTTCAGTTACATTGGTAAGTTGGTGTTTCTCAGGATATAATAAGGCCAATCTTCGTTTAACATTGTTAATGCCAATACCCGTATTTTCCATTAAGTTATTTACTGATTGAAGAATTAGATTTTTAGCATAAAATTCAATGGTTGAACCATAGGATTTAATATGTATGGTAATAACGCTTTGTTCTTTTGTGCTTACTCCATATTTAAACGCATTTTCTACAAATGGTATGAAAATTAAAGGAGCAACCAATAGTTCACCTGTATTCCCTTCAATCAAAAAATCGATACTTACCTTATCTGTAAGTCTAACTTGTTGCAAATCGATATAATTGTGTAAAAAATCTACTTCATTTTGTAATGGCACTAAATTTTGTTCTGTTTCCGATAATATATACCTCATAATAGAGGCTAATTTCATTACAGCTGGTGCAGTTTTTTCACTTCTTACAATGGCTAAGGAGTATATATTATTGAGTGTATTAAAGAAAAAGTGAGGGTTAACTTGCGATTTTAAAAAAGATAATTCTGTATTTAATTTCTCGTTTTCAGTTTCTTTTCTGTTTTGTTCGGTGTCTAGCCATCTTTGAACAATGGTGATACATGTTCCGATGGTCATTACCAATAAAAATATAGCAGTATTGAAATAATTACTTCCACTTCTTCTCCTATTTTTCATGAATTGTTGACGATTTGCATCGTTTAAACTTTGTTTAAAATCAACTGGTGGATTGAAAGATTCAGGGGGTATTATTTGAGTAGCAATTAATCTTGGAACGTATAAGAAAAAAATTAAACACGCTAGGATTGATAAAATATACAAGATCCATTTTTCATTTACCAACAACTTTGGAATGAGTAATTGAGTATTTAAATAATAAAAAAGTACTAAAAAAATATTATTTGAAATTATGATTGCGAGCATTTGATTGCTCATATTGAATTCCCTTAATCCTGGAAAGAATACCAGATAAGGCAGGGTGAAAAAGCATAGCCATGCAGCAATATGTGCAATAAAGGGGACTAATTTTTTCTTGTGTTTAATTGGCGACAAAACAGTGTTTTTTGATGTTCTAACTCAAATGTAAATAAGTAGAACTGCTAAATACTAAAATTCGGACGAATGGTGGTTCTCTATCGGTGAAAGGTTAAACTATAGCTTAGTTAAATTGGTTTTTTTGCTTTCTATTTCATAAAACAGATGTTGTATTAGGCCATCTGCCAGGCCTATTTTAGGTACATAAATATCATCTGCCTCGGCCCATCTCATAACATTAATATAAATCTGTAATGCAGGAACAATTACATCTGCACGATCTCCCCTTAATTTGTAAATATTGATCCTATCTTCTAAAGAAAAACTGGAAATTTCTTTGTAATAATCTTTTAATAATTCAATATTCAATGGTTTGCCATCTTTCTTTTTACTAAGAGAAAAAACTTTATTGATGTTACCGCCGGTTCCAATAGCAATTATTTTTTTGTACCCTTTTGTTTTTGATTTGATAAAATCCTTCATTTCATTCCATCTATTATCATCTACCATATCTTTTAATAATCGAATGGTTCCGATATTAAATGATTTTTTGAATGTGAGTTTCCCATCTGTAAAAAAAGTTAATTCTGTACTGCCTCCACCAACATCTATGTACATATAAGAATTGCTGGTATCCATATTCTCTGCAACATGATTTTCATAAATAATAGAAGCTTCTATATCGCCACTGATTATTTCTATTTCTAAACCTGTTTCGAGTTTTACTTTACGAATAATATCTGCACTATTCGAAGCGTCTCTCATGGCACTTGTTGCGCAAGTTATTATTTGCTTTACTTCATATGCATTTATTAAATGGCTATAGGCCTTCATTGTTTGAAGTATCATGCCTCTTTTTTCCTTTGAAATTTCTCCTTTCTCAAATACATCAAAACCCAATCTAAGTGGAACCCTAACTAAATTTAATTTATTAAATTGTGGTAAGCCTTCTTTATTATAAGTTACTTCAACAATTAATAATCTCGCTGCATTACTTCCAATATCAATTGCTGCTAACCTCACTTATCGAAATATTTTTTTTGTACAAATAATGATACGTTTCTATTTGTGAACGTATTTTTTTCTTTCCAACGGAAGGTACATAGTTGTTGGCTAAATCATTGTCTAGAATTCTTGCTTTTACATTATCTCTTAATTGAATGTGGATAATCTCAATTAATTCTTGCTTTATAATTGGATCTATGATTGGAATGGCGGCCTCTACCCGATGATTCAAGTTTCTAACCATCCAATCTGCGCTAGAAATAAATACTTTCTCCTGCCCTGAATTATAAAATATCATTACCCGAGCATGTTCTAGGTATTCATCTACAATACTGATCGCTTTAATTGGGTTTTTAAACTTTTTCAGATCAATAATTGGACAAAAAATTCCCCTAACCACCATTTTAATTTCAACGCCAGCAATTGCAGCTGCGTACAATTTTTCTATCAAAATTTCATCACTTAAAGAATTTACTTTTAGATAAATTTTGGCGATTTTTCCGGCCTTTGCATTTTTAATTTCAGTATTGATTAAAGATAAAATCTGTTTACGCATATTTGTAGGGCATACCATCAGCGTTTTACAAAGTTGTAGGTTGCGCATTCCAACTTTCCAGTTTTCTAGATAGTTGAAAATTCGATTGATATCTGCCATTACAAACCGATTTGAAGTAAGTAAGCAATGATCGCCATAAACCCTAGCGGTTTTTTCATTTAAATTACCTGTACTTACAAAACCATATTGAACTGTTTTGGTTCCTTTTCTTTTTTTAATTATACATAGCTTAGCATGTATCTTCATTTTTGGAACTCCCAATAATACTTTTACACCTTCTTCTTCCAATATTTCTTTCCATTCTAAATTGGCCTCTTCATCAAATCGGGCTTTTAATTCGAGCATTACAATTACTTGTTTTCCATTTCTTGCAGCATTGATTAATGCATTGATTATTTTAGAATTAGAAGCTAGTCGGTAGGCAGTAATTTTAATTGAAATTACATCTGGATCCATGGCAGCTTCCCTCAATAAATCGATCAAAGGATCAAATGAGTGGTAAGGAAAATTAAGCATCACATCTTGCTTTAGAATAATATCTGTAACCCTTTGAGCCGTTTGTAAAGACGCAGGTTTAAAGGCAGCACGGCGTTCGTTTCTACCTGCAAAAATATCTGGGAAATCCATAAAATGCCTGAAATTGTGAATTCTTCCACCCGGAATAATATTGCTTTTTCTATTTAAGTTTAAACGACGAATTAAATATTCCAATAAACCTGCATCCATTTCCTTGTCGTAAACAAAGCGAACTGGTTTTCCTTTTCTTCTATTCTTAATGCCTTTTTCTATTTTCTCGGCAAATGTGGTACTGATGTCGTTGTCAAGATCTATTTCTGCATCTTTTGTTACTTTAAAAATATGGGATTCAAAATTATCATAACCAAAATAGGAGAATATGATGGGCAAATTAAAACGGATAACATCTTCTAATAGAATAATTTGTTTTTCTTCTTTTTTCGACGGAAGAATAATGAATCGACCCACTGATTTAGCAGATACTTCAATGAGTGCATATTTTTGATTGTATGCAGATGATTTTTTGCGCATTACTACGCCTAAATAAATACTCTTTTCCCTTAAATAGGGTAGTTGTGGTAAGCTTTCTATCATTAGAGGAATAATGGTGGAGCGAACCTCCTCGTCAAAAAACCTTTTTACAAAAACCTGTTGATCTTTGTTGAGTTGTTTTTCGTTAATAATACTGATTTTTTGCCTTTTTAGTTCTTTTACTATGCCCTCCCAGATTCTGTTAAATTCATTTTGTTGGCTTAATACAATGGTTTGAATTTGGTCTAAAATTTGTTGAGGGTCTTCCTCCATATGCATGTTGAGTTTTTTTCGTTTTTCTGCAAACTCAATCATGCGTTTTAAAGTTGCTACCCTTACCCTGAAAAATTCATCCGAATTATTGGAAAAAATACCTAAAAAGCGAATGCGCTCTTTCAATGGTACGGATAGATCATTGGCTTCCTGCAATACCCTCGCATTAAAGCTAAGCCAGCTTATATCTCTTTGAATTAGTTGCTTTTTTGCCATATTTCAAATATAAGGCAAGCATTAAAAGGATGTATGTTAAGATTTTGATATTCCTCAATTAAGAATAGGATCCTTTGATATGTTTAATGATGCCTGTTGTAGAAAATCCTTCTACAATCGGATTAATTACTACTCTGCCACCATTTTCGATCACTTCTTTGGAGCCAACAATTTGATTGATTGTATAGTCTCCCCCTTTTACTAAAACATCTGGAAGGATCGATTTAATCAATTCTAAAGGTGTGTCTTCATTAAAAATCACTACTGCGTCTACGATGGCTAAGTTGCTTAAAAGCAATGACCTGCTTTTTTCGTTATTGATAGGGCGTTCTGGTCCTTTTAGTTTTTTTACGCTTTCATCACTGTTTACCCCGATAATTAAATAGTCTGCTTCTTTTGCAGCTGCTGATAAAGAAAAAATATGTCCTTCGTGAAGAATATCAAAACAACCATTACTGAATGCAATTGTTTTATTGCTTACACGCCAACTAGCAACTTGTTTTTGAATATCGGGAAGGGTATAAATTTTTTTGGTAATGGCTTCTATTGATTTCATTGTATTCTTTTTTTATTATACCAAGGAAGTAAAATAAGACAACAAAAACCTACAATCATTACAATTAAAAATTGTGCAAACCATTGTAATGTTCCATTGGCAAATCCAATTTCAAATGAAACACCATTTTTTTCTAAAACTTTTGCTAAGAAAAAAGCGTATGCTCCA
>JBILRH010000127.1:0-4992 GCA_044372715.1 Sediminibacterium sp.
ACCAAGAAAAACACAAGGGTTTACTTGGTCGTTTTTTTAATGGGTTTAACAATCGTTATAATAAAGTAGAAAATAAATATATAAAGCTGGTTGCAAGTATTGCCAAAAAAAGAATAATTACCATTGCACTTGTAGTATTTTTTATTGTTGGTACGGCCGGTGTTCAACAAATACTTCCAGGAGGATTTATTCCTACAGAAGACCAGGGAATCATTTATGTAAATATCTCAACTCCTGCTGGAGCAACTGTAGAAAGAACAGAAAAAGTATTAATAGAATTAGAAGCCGCCATTAAATCGGTTCCTGCAGTTGAAAATTTAACAACTTTATCTGGATACAGTTTAATTACTGAAGCAGCTGGGGCGTCATTTGGTATGATGATGATTAATTTAAAACCATGGCAGGATAGAAAAGAAACAGTAAAAGAATTGATCCCCATATTAAAGGAAAAAACAAAACATATTAATGATGCTGCTATAGAATTTATGCCACCTCCTACAGTACCAGGATTTGGAAATACCAGTGGATTTGAATTGCGCATTATAGATAAAACAGGAAGCGGGGATTTACAAAAAACTGCAACAGTAACAAACCAATTAATTGAAAAAATAAAAAAAGGTGGCGTAGTAAATAGTGCTTATACCAGCTTCGATCCAAATTTTCCGCAGTACCTTATAAACATTGATTATGCAATGGCTGCTAAAAAGGGGGTTACAGTAGATAATGCGATGAGCGATTTACAAACCTTAATTGGAAGTTTTTATGCTACCAATTTTATACGATTTGGTCAAATGTATAAGGTAATGGTTCAGGCATATCCCGAATTCAGAGCAAAGCCAACTGATTTATTAAATCTATATGTAAAAAATGAGCGTGGAGAAATGGTATCCTATTCAACGTTCATTAGCATAGAGCGAGTGTATGGACCTGAACAACTTACCCGATACAATATGTATACCGCGGCAATGGTAAATGGAGATGCAGCACCAGGGTATAGTAGTGGTGAAGCCATAAAATCAATCGAAAAAATTGCAAAAGAAAATTTGCCAAGAGGTTATGGATATGAATGGTCTGGTATAACAAGAGATCAGGTAGCTTCTGGAAGCCAAGCTGTTGGAATATTTCTTATTTGTTTGATTTTTATTTATTTAATTCTTTCTGCCCAATATGAAAGTTTTGTTATGCCATTGGCTGTGATCTTTTCTCTTCCAACCGGGGTTTTCGGCGCATTCCTATCATTAAAATTGGTGGGCCTAGAGAACAATATTTATGCTCAAGTGGCATTGGTAATGCTGATTGGATTATTAGGAAAAAATGCAATTTTAATTATTGAATATGCAATGCTTAGAAGAAGTCAGGGATTGAGCATTATCGAAGCGGCCAAAGAAGGAGCATTATCTAGACTACGTCCTATTTTAATGACTTCATTTGCATTTATTGCAGGTCTTATTCCTCTTTGTATAGCTAGTGGTGCTGGTGCAATAGGCAATAGATCTATTGGAACGGCTTCTGCTGGAGGAATGTTATTTGGAACATTATTTGGCGTATTAATCATCCCAGGATTATATGTGGTTTTTGCACAGTTATCTGAATATATCTCTAAAAGAAAAACTATTTAAAATTCTATATAACTCGTTTTTTAATGAAAAAGAACTTTGCTATTAGCTATATTATTTTATCGATTTGCATAATTGGGTTTGCATGTAAACCACCTGCAAAAACAGTTTTACCCAACAGTATTCCTATTCCAACCAATTATCAAGGAAACTATGATAGTACCAATTTTGGAACCATTTCATACAAAGAATTCTTTGGGAACGAAGACTTAGTTCAATTAATAGACACAGCTTTAAAAAACAACTTTGATATACAAATAGCAGTTCAACAAATTTCGATGGCCAATAATAATTGGTTGATCAGCAAAGGTTTAACAAAGCCAGTAGTGAACGGAGTTGTTTCTAGTAGTGTGGAGAAATTTGGAGATTATACCATGAATGGTTTAGGAAATTATGATATGAATTTATCGCCCAATATCAATAAAAACCAACAAATACCAGTTGTGATGCCAGATATGTTTCTTGGCTTTAGAAGTAATTGGGAAATTGATATATGGAATAAATTGTCCAATACTAAAAAAGCTGCATTTGCTAGATACAATGCTAGCTTAAAAGAAAAACAATGGTTAACTACTCAAATAGTAGCTCAAATTTCATTCTTGTATTTTGAATTATTGGCTTTAGACAGAGAGGTTTTAATACTAGAAAAAAATATTGAATTACAAGAAAGGGCTTTAGAAATTGTTATTGCACAAAAACAAGGAGGAAGAGCAACAGAGTTGGCTGTTCAACAATTTCAAGCCCAAATACTAAATACCAAGGGTATTCTATACTCAATAAAACAATCTATTGTAGAAACAGAGAATGCTATAAAAATATTAACCGGAAAGCACCAATTAAAGATTAATAGAAAAAAAGATATTTATGAATATGTATTACCATCAATTATAAAAGCTGGAATCCCAAGTCAACTGCTTCATCAAAGACCAGATATACAATCTGCTGAATGGAAGTTAGAAGCCTCTGGCGCTGATGTAGAAGCAAGTAGAAAAGCGTTTTTACCTTCTTTAAATATTACAGCTTTTATAGCACTCAATTCATTTAATCCAGCATTTTTATTTAGTCCTGAATCACTTGCATTTGGTTTATTAGGCGGATTAACTTCTCCTTTGGTAAACAAAAGTTTATTAAAAGGAAATTATGAAAAGAAGAAGGCTGCTCAATTAGAGGCTTTTTACACTTATCAAAAAACTATTTTAGTGGCTGTTCAAGAAATTCAAACTTTATTGAAAGGCATTGATAACTATCAAAAAATTTATGGATATAAATTAGAAGAATCAAAAACTTTAGAATTGGCAGTAAGCACATCAAAAGATTTATACATTTCAGGGTTTGCTTCTTATTTAGAAGTGATTACCGCACAAAGAGGTGCATTAGATGCTGAATTAGAATCAATTAAAAACAAAAAAATGATTTTTACTCAGCTAATTGGATTGTACAGATCTTTAGGTGGGGGATGGCAATAGTTTAATTAACAGTAAACTAAAAAATATTTATCTATCATTTTTGTAAATACCTACAGATAAGGCATAGGTAGTTATTCCGGCAATGCTTTTAGCGCCAATTTTTTCTAAGATTCTTGTGCGGTGCCCCTCTACTGTTCTTTTACTTAAGTGTAATTGGCCAGCAATTTCTTTACTTGTAAATTCTTTACAGATTAAACGAATGATTTCCAGCTCTCTTTCTGTAAAATTAGCGGTAGATTTTTCGGTTAACCTATAGTTTTTAGCTACTATTTCGGTGAGTTTTTGGGTTATTTCTTTACAGAAATAGGGTTTATGAAGATTGACCATTTCTATGGCCTCTTTTATTTCAATAGCTTCCGCGGTTTTTAGTAAATAGCCAATTGCGCCAGACTCCAACATTTGTAATATCAATTGGTCGTTTGCATATGCACTTAGTGCAATAACTTTACATGCTGGAATATGTTTAACCAATTCCCTTGTAGCAGAAATTCCATCTAAAATGGGCATTTTTATATCTGTAACAATAACATCTGGTTTTAGTAATAAAGATTTTTCAATTAATTCGGCTCCATTTCCTGCCTCGGCCAATAATTCAATACCATGCATTTCGTTTATCAATGACGATAGACCCTTGCGAAATACTTGCTGGTCGTCTGCAATAAGCACTTTTATATATTGTTGTTTTGACAAAGAAAAAGTAGTTAAATGGTTAATTTAAACTCTTTATAAAGCAATATGAATTTATTCCATGTCAATAATACAAGTATAACTACCTAAATAATTAGGTGTTTTCACGGTATTTTATGAATTCTACCATTAAGTAGACCATAAATCCAATCTTTCAAAAGAGTTTTGCAGTTAAACAGAAGCCTTTTTAATGATTCATCAGACTCTATATCTAACCCTCTCGAAATAGCAATCAGTATTGTAAATTGTATATTTAATTTGCCTTTTTCAACCTATAACTTAAATAAATAATTAATGGTTTCTCTACAAACAAAACATTTGATTTTATATGCACTCATAATGCAACTAATTAAGCCCCATCGAGCAAATTCAAATAAAATACTAGATTGAAAATAAATCTTGAGCAAAATCTAGGGCTCTTTTTTCGGCCCAAGTATATTGTTGGCCTTTTAACATGAAACCGCAGTGCCCACCATTTTCAGGAATTTCTAAGAATAAATAAGGGTTGTCTGAAGCTACATCCGTTGGTATACAATTGGGTAATAGAAAAGGATCATTCTTTGCCTGAACCATTAATGATGGAATAGCAATATTTTTTAAATAAGGACCCACACTTGCTTTTTCATAAAAGTCTATGGCATTTTCATAGCCATGCAATGGGGCTGTATAACGATTATCAAAACTGATAAAGTCGTCGATCTCATCATATCCATCAGCATTGATTAAATTGGGAAAAAGAGTTGCTTTGATTTTTATTTTAACGCCTAATTTTCTTAAAAAACGTTTTCGATAAATTGCATTCTCCTTGCCAGCTAAAGCGTCTACACTGCCTTTTAAATTGCAAGGAACAGAAAATCCAATAGCAGCTTTTACTTGTGAGGGAACATGAAGTGGGTGTTCTGCAATTGCTCTAAATGTTAAACTTCCGCCCATACTAAAACCTATCAACAGAATTTCTTCATATCCATAAACAGCTATTGCATTTTCAATTACAAAACGTAAATCATTGGCATCTCCATGATGATAAAAACGTGGCAACCGATTAATTTCTCCGCTACAACTTCTACAATTCCATCCCAAAGCATCATAGCCGTTTGTCGAAAATATTTTTGCCATACCCCTAATATAATGGCGGGTAGAATCTCCTTCTAATCCATGTGTTATAATAACCAATCGATTATTTATTTTTTTTTCCGAAGACCAATCTAAATCTAGAAAATCAC
>JBILRH010000128.1:0-4975 GCA_044372715.1 Sediminibacterium sp.
TTTTTTTGTGCCAATTTTTGCAATTCGTCTCTGCGTTCTTTTTGCTGAAAATAATCTCTTTGATCGATGAATAACATCCATATAATAAAAAATACGCCTGCAAGCAGAAACTTATTGGTTATAATGGGGATGATTTTTTTCATGCTAAAAAAAATTGGCAGATAAAAGTAATTAGAAACCTTTAACTGCCAATGGATATTTAATTCACAACTGTGGTTACTTGCTTATTTGCCGAATTTAATTTTTCCTTTTGGATAAATACCTGTGCTGCCGAGCATTTCTTCGATACGAATCAATTGATTGTATTTGGCAATACGATCAGTACGAGATGCCGAACCAGTTTTAATTTGTCCGCAATTCAATGCTACAGCTAAATCTGCTATAGTAGTATCTTCTGTTTCACCACTTCTATGACTCATAATGGTGTTGTAACCATTATTTTGCGCCAATGAAACGGCATTGATGGTTTCTGTAATCGTTCCAATTTGGTTTACTTTAACCAATAAAGCATTGGCAATATTTTTATCCAATCCTTGTTGAATACGATTTACATTGGTTACAAATAAGTCATCTCCCACCAATTGACATTTGCTGCCAACGGCCTGTGTGAGTGCTTTCCAGCCATTCCAGTCATCTTCTGCCATTCCATCTTCAATAGAAACAATTGGGTATTGCTTCACCCATTTTTCCCAAAATTTAACCAATTCATCGCTACTCAATACCTTACCGCTGCTCTTATGAAAAACATATTTTTTCTTCTTAGCATCCCATAGCTCGCTGTTTGCAGCGTCCATCGCAATTACAATTTGTGAACCTGTTTTATATCCTGCAGCTTGTATAGATTCTAGCACTGTTTCAATAGCTTCTTCATTACTTTGAATATTGGGTGCAAATCCACCTTCATCTCCAACATTGGTACTAAAGCCTTTTTTCTTTAAAACTGATTTCAATGAATGAAAAATTTCTACTCCCCAACGCAATCCTTCGCTAAATGAAGGAGCACCTACTGGCATAATCATGAATTCCTGAAAATCGATTTTATTATCGGCATGTGCACCACCATTTACAATATTCATCATGGGCATCGGTAATGTTTTGGCATTGGTGCCGCCGATATATCTGTATAAAGGCAATCCTGCTTCTTCTGCAGCTGCTTTAGCCACTGCCATACTCACTGCTAATATTGCATTTGCTCCCAATTTTCCTTTGTTATCTGTGCCATCTAAATCAATCATAGCTTGATCGATAGCAGCTTGTTGGGTAATATCATATCCAACAATGGCTTCTGAAATAATATCATTTACATTCTTTACCGCTTTTAATACACCCTTACCCACATATTTTTTCTTGTCGTTATCACGCAATTCTACTGCTTCATGAATACCAGTACTTGCACCACTAGGAACTGCTGCTCTTCCCATAGCGCCATCATCGGTTAATACTTCTACTTCTACGGTTGGGTTTCCGCGACTGTCTAAAATTTGTCTGGCATGTACTTCAATAATGTAGCTCATATTTTAAGTTTTTAGGTTATTCGTTATTACTTATTTCATAATTCATAATTCATATTTCATATTTCCTGCTAGGTTTGAGGGATAAAGATAAGTAATATGTAGTTTATACACTTAGGCCAGTTGTTAAGTTTGTAAAAATCACCTCCAAAGGCTTACTGGATTTGAGTTTGGCTAAATTTTCGTCTGCTACAATATTTCCTTTATGGATAATAATTACCCGATCGCAAATAGCTTCTACTTCCTGTAAAATATGGCTAGAAAATAATACTGTTTTATTGGCTCCTTCTGCTTTTATTAAGTTTCTAATCTCTATAATTTGGTTGGGGTCCAAACCACTGGTGGGTTCATCCAAAATCAATACTTCGGGTTGATGAATAAGTGCTGCTGCTAACCCCACTCTTTGTTTATAGCCTTTAGATAATTGACTGATTTTCTTGTTTTGCTCAAGGGTAAGCCCTACTTTTTGAATAATTGTTGAAATGGCTGTTGCATCTTTTATTTGATGCACTCCAGCAATAAAAGAAAGATATTCTTTTACATACATTTCTACATACAAGGGATTGGCCTCGGGTAAATAACCGATTTTTTGTTTGCAAGTAATTGGGTGTTCTGCAATGTCTTGTCCGGCAATCAATACTTTTCCTGCATTGGGTTGAAGGTATCCGGTAATCATTTTTAAACTAGTGCTTTTACCCGCTCCATTGGGCCCTAAAAATCCAACTATTTCTCCTTTTTTGATTCTAAAAGAAATATCGTTTACCGCTTTTTGTTGTCCATATATTTTACTAAGCCCTACTACCTCAATCGACATAGATTCCCTTTAAAACAAAAATAATCAAATTAACCCTTCTCAACTGTTAATTATACCTTATCGTATTCTCCCTTTAATGCATAATATCCAAAAATCATTAAGCCAACTGCAATGGGAAGAAATACAACAGAAAAAACAGCCCATTGAATTTTGGTGTCTATTCCTGGTTTAGATAAAATTTGGGAAGCTGCGGTTTGTATTAAATAGTACATAGCTACAGGACCCAATAGTATCCAGATAATTCCTGCATATTTTTTTAGTTGATTCATGTAATTTTTTTTAAACTTCTATAGGTGGATCAATTTTATTTTGAATATACAATGTGCCAATCACCAGACAAATGGCCGCTACAATAATAGGGTACATTAAACCTGCTAGTTTATCGTTGGTATAAATAGTAGTTAATAAAGTTGCAATAAAAGGAGTTAGGCCTCCAAAAACCCCATTTCCAATATGATAAGGTAAAGACATAGATGTGTACCTGATTTTAGTGGGAAATAATTCTACTAAAAAAGCAGCAATTGGCCCATAAACCATGGTAACATAAATGATCATAATAAAAACAATTCCTACCATTTTCCAATAATCGGTATCACCCAATTTTTTAATGATGATGGGAGTGGATGATTGAATGGATAGTTTACCATTTGAATACAAAGTATCTTTTGTACTTTCTGTTAATTGCATGCCATTCTCAAATTGATGAATGGTTGTATGTGAAACTAAAGTGTCATTGTTTTTTAAAATGGTTCGCTCATGCTGCACTGTTTTTTGTTCAACCAATTCAACTTTGTTTGTGGGGTCGGCAATTTTTAATAATTGACCAAATAAATATTGATAAGAAATAACTGCTAAAAACATGCCTCCCAGCATAATCCATTTTCTGCCTACTTTATCACTCCATGCACCAAACACTACAAAGAATGGAGTGCCCAATAAAATTGCCCAAATGATTAAAGTGCGAGATTGATCAAAATCTATTTTACATACATTTTCAATAAATGATTGCGCATAAAATTGCCCAGTATACCAAACCACTCCTTGCCCCATAGTGGCACCAAATAATGCCAATAAAACCATTTTCAAATTGGTTTTGTGGCCAAAGCTTTCTTTAATAGGGTTAACAGAAGTTTTGCCACTTGCTTTAAGTTCGGTAAAAAGCGGCGACTCTTTCATTTTGAGTCGAATGTAAATAGATACAATCACCAATAAGATCGATACTAAAAATGGAATCCGCCAGCCCCAATCGTTGAATTTGGCAATTGATTTTGCTGCATTGGCATCCAATGAATGACGGGTTAAAAGAATCACTCCCAAGGAAACAAATAATCCCAATGTTGCTGTTGTTTGAATCCAAGAAGTATAATATCCCCTTTTGTGTTCAGGAGCATGTTCCGCTACATAAGTGGCGGCTCCTCCATATTCTCCTCCTAATGCCAAGCCTTGTAATAATCGCAACAATAAAACCAAAATAGGGGCTGCATATCCAATACTGTCAAAACCCGGAATCAATCCTATTGCAAATGTGGACCCACCCATAATTACAAGGGTGAGTAAAAATGTATGTTTTCTACCTATTAAATCGCCTAAACGACCAAATACCAGGGCTCCAAAAGGCCTCACAATAAAACCTGCAGCAAAAGTGGCCAATGTAGAAAGCAATGCAGCTGTGGGATTTGTTTTTGGAAAGAATTGACTAGCAATAACAGTAGCAAGGCTTCCGAAAATATAAAAATCATACCATTCTATTAGCGTTCCTAGCGAAGAGGCGGTAATTACTTTTCGCAGCGTTTTGGTTTCGTTCATATTATACAATAAAACGTCAACTTACGCCAATAATGGCAAATTGCCAAGCAAGTATTGCCGTATATTTATGCCCGAAATTTGTTAGCTATGAGTTATCCTTATCAGATCAAGAGTTTTGAAGAATACAAAGCAGCATATCAAAGAAGTATTGACGATCCTGCTGCCTTTTGGGAAAGTATTGCTGAGCATTTTACCTGGAAGAAGAAATGGAATAATAAGTCGGATGTTTTGAATTGGAATTTTACCGAACCCAAAGTAGAATGGTTTAAAGGTGCAAAATTAAATATCACTGAAAATTGTTTAGATAGGCATTTGATAGAAAGAGGAAATCAGCCCGCTATTATTTGGGAACCTAATGCCCCAGATGAACAAAGCAGAATCTTAACGTATAAAAAATTACACGAAAAAGTATGTCAGTTTGCACATGTTCTTAAAAATAATGGGGTAAAAAAAGGAGATAGGGTTTGTATTTATATGGGAATGATTCCTCAATTGGCAATAGCAGTGTTGGCTTGTGCTCGAATAGGAGCCATACACAGTGTGATTTTTGGAGGTTTCTCGGCACAAAGTATTGCAGATAGATTAGAAGATGCCCAAGCGGAATTTATTATTACATGTGATGGAGCATATAGAGGTGCTAAAGATATTCCTTTAAAAGGGGTGATTGATGATGCATTGATTGGGAATAAAAAAATCAAACGCGTAATTGTTTGTACAAGAACAAGAACTGCAGTTTCGATGATTAAAGGAAGAGATGTTTGGTGGGAAGATGAAATGCAACAGGTAGAAGATCAAGGACTCCATTTTATTGAAGCAGAAGAAATGGATGCAGAAGATCCATTAT
>JBILRH010000019.1:0-18202 GCA_044372715.1 Sediminibacterium sp.
TTCTAATTTCTTTTGGTACTTACTTACAGCTGATGTAGGAGCAGGATTTTGTTGAGCCAACAATCTTGTGCCCGAAAATAAAATAAATACAAAAATTAGTTTCTTCACTTCCATGTGATTTGTTACATGTAAATTTAGGTCAAAATTGATGCAATGACTTCACAAATTATTTATAATTCCGATTTAAGAACATCAGCAACCCATCTTCAAAGTGGAACCATCATTGAAACGGATGCCCCAACCGATAACCAAGGCAAAGGAGAAAGGTTTTCCCCTACCGATTTGATTGCCACTGCATTGGCCACCTGCATGATTACAACAATGGGTATTAAAGCCAAAACCATGAATATCTTACTCGATGGAACTACTGCCGATGTAACTAAAATTATGGCTTCGGACCCCAGAAGAATCAGTAAAATAGTGGTTCATATTCATTTCCCAAAAACCTTACAAATCGAAGATAAAGAAAAAGTCATTTTGGAAAATACTGCCCGAAACTGCCCTGTTGAAAGAACATTACATCCTGATTGTGAAAGGGAATTCAGCTTCAATTGGTAATTAGACTCAAATTGAGATTAAATCTTTGCCTATTGTTGAGGATTGAAAAGCGTTAAAGCTTGAACAACAGAAGCAACTGGGAGGCCCATCACATTGTAAAAATCGCCATTGATGGCAGCTATCCCAACCACTCCGATCCATTCCTGAATGGCATAGGATCCTGCTTTGTCGTAAGGTTTATACCGATCAACATAAAACTCAATTTGATCTATGGTGAGCGAATGAAATTGTACATGTGTAGTTACAGAAAAAGAATGCTCCTTGATTGCATTCTTTAATACCACACCTGTAATTACCCGATGTTCTTTCCCCGACAAGCTCGTTAACATAGCAATTGCTTCTTTTCTATCAATGGGCTTATTGATTACTTGATTGTCTAATACAACAATGGTATCGGCTGCTAAAACAATTGTTTCTCGTTGATAATTATTTAACTTTTCTAAAAATTCAATTACTGCCTTCGCCTTATTTATTGCAATATGAATGGGCACTTTTTCAACCTCAAGTTCGGCAGGAAAAGATTCATCAGTTGATTTTACAACTATTTTAAAAGGAATTTCGGCCCATTCTAATAACTGTTTCCTTCTAGGAGATTGAGAAGCTAGGATTATTTCTTTCATGTAAATAATATTGATGCTTACAATTATTGATAATATCTAAAAAACAACATCGATAGAATCCCTGTAAACATAATTAGTTTAACCAAACTGCTGATTTGATGATAGTCTGCAGATCGTTTAGCATTATACAACTTCTTTAGCATTATCAATAAAGGAAAAACGATAAGTACAATACAATACAGTGCACTTAACCACCATCCCATTCCTACAACATATAATTGCAAGATGATTAAAGCAGCAATTAAAACAATGGTCCAAACAGCTACAAAAACTTTGCTCGCATTAATACCCCATACAATGGGCATAGTTGTACATCCATATTTTTGATCACCAGCTATATCCTCCATATCTTTTACTACTTCTCTAATTAATGAAATGATAAAAGCAAAAGATGCATAAATAATCATCAATCTAAAAAACCTTATTCTTTGATGCAGATTTTCATTGATTAAATCTTCGCTCAATGGATACTTTGAAAAAAATAGAACAATAATTACCCAAGCAGTTAACAAAGAAATAATTACGTTTCCAATGAGTAATTTCTTTTTAAAAGTGGTTGAGTACAACCATAGGGCCACAATTGAAGCCATATTCCCTAACACTAAATGCCAGTATTTATTCAAAGGCAATGCATACGCAGTTAAATACAACCCCAATAAGCTTAGAAGCATATGCCAAAAAATAACCCAGCGCCTACTAATGATGGTATTTACTACTACTTTATCTGGCTTATTAATTTGGTCAATATTATGATCGAAGTAATCATTGATAATATATCCGGCTGCAGCAATAAAAACGGATGCGATGATCAATGCAAAAAAACGCAATTCTTCAGTAATATCAACACCAACAATTTCTGGATAAACTCTTTCGTAAATACAAAATTCAAATAGCAGTTGAGTTATAACAATGAACAAAAGATTTGGCCATCTAATTAATCTAAAAAATGCAGTAACTAATTTCAATTATTAAGTTATTGGTTATTGAGTCAAACTCCTAATTCATCTTTCTTCTTTCTTCTTTCTTCTTTCTATTGCGCTCTAATTTGATAATCGTCATTCCAATCTTCACGCAATTTCAATACTTTTTCTATCACATCTCTAACACATCCTTCCCCACCTTTTAGCGCTGAAATATAGGTAGCGCATTCTTTAATCTCATTCACTGCGTCTGAAGGACAGGTAGGCAATCCAACAATATGCATGCATTTCAAATCAGGGATATCATCCCCCATAAACAAAAAGCAATTGGCATTGCTTTGATGCTTGGTCATGAGTGATTGCAATAGTGATAATTTATCTGTAACCTGCATATACACTTCTGTAATGCCCAATTTATTCAATCGATCTTTTACTTCAGGCGAATTTCCACCGGAAATAATCGTAATCCTATACCCTTTTTTTACGGCTAACTGCAAAGCATAACCATCTTTAATATTCATTCTTCTCGCCATCAAACCATCTGGCAAAATTAATAAATTACCATCTGTAAGCACTCCATCAACATCAAAAACAAAATGGGTGATATGCTTGAATTGGTCTAACATAATCTAAAGTTAACTAAACGAAAACTCAAAAAGAAAATAAATACCTAAGACTGATTATCTCTCCATTCATATACCCAAGCACTTTGAATCATTTCCAAATGACCTTCGGTACTTTGTTCTCTGGTTCCATCAAAATTAGGGATGGCTAAAATCCATTCTAACAAATCGGTAAAACGAACCCTGTATATTTTACCTTCATTGAAATCGGCCCCAAATCTTTCGTACAATTTCATAGCGATATCTTCATGATCGGCCCAATGGATGGGTGGTTCAAAATGGCTCATAATAAATTGGTTTAATGATTAACTACTCTCCCAAAAATTGGGTTTGATCTGGTAATGTAATATGCACTTCGCCACTACCTTTTTGTAAAATACACTGACATCCTAATCTAGAATTGATTCTTGGATTAACTGCTCTATCTATAAAATCTTCTTCTCTATCATTTAGTTCTTCCAAAAAAACTTCACCTTGATCTACATATAGGTGACAGGTACTACAAGCACAGACTGCACCACAATTATGATGTAATTCAACATCATTGTCTAAACAAACCTCAAGTAGACTCTGATCGGCCTCAATATTATGAAGGGTTATCGGCTCTAAGCCCTTTTGCTCAAATTGTATATGAATTGAATACATATTGCTGTTTTGGGTTGCAAAAGTATTTCAAAAGAACTACTTACCAATCCATATTCTAAAAAGTTTACCAATACCGAAAGTAATTTTAAAATTTTATGTAGAATTGAATTCAAATCATTGACTATCAACTATTTATATTAATATAGCTAGCATCAACCATTTCTATAAATCAACCAAAACCCTAGAAAGCAGCCTTACAAAGCTATCTTTACCTCATGAAGATGAAGTTCAGACAGAGGATAGCAATTCAATATTACAGAACAAAAATGAATACAGTGGCATTGGTTTCTCCGCATAAAGCTGCGCTATTGGCATTTGATCTTTTTTCTAACCCATTTAAGACTCAGGCCAAAAAACTAGCCCCTGCAAGTTTTCACAAAGCAATACCCCTTTCATTAGAGATGAATCAGTTGATGATTCGAGGTTATCAATGGAAATGCCCTCAACCAGAAGCAAAAAAAATACTTATTATTCATGGCTTTGGAAGTGATGCCTATAAGTTTGAAAAATATGTAGATGCATTGCTCAAAGAGAGATTTGAAGTGTTTGCTTTTAATGCACCCGGGCATGGAAATTCAGATGGCAAAAGAATCAATGCATTATTATATAGAGATATGATTTTGGAAGTGGTTAATCAATTTGGGCCATTTTATGGTATGATTGCCCATTCTTTAGGTGGGTTAGCTTCGTCTTTGGCAATGGAAAAAATAGTAAAAGATCAACCTTCAAAACTTGTATTAGTAGCACCAGCAACGGAAACAAAAACAGCTGTGGAACATTTTTTTAATTTTTTGAAGGTAGACAAGAAAATTATTGCCGCTTTTTATGAACTTATAGAAACCCTTGCCAAACAGCCAATTAGCTATTTTTCTGTAGCCAGGGTTGTGAGAAAAGCCCATTTTAACACTTTATGGGTACATGATGAAGAAGATAAAATTTGCACATTTGAAGATGTAAAACCAGTTTTATCTGAACAATTACCAAAGCTGGAATTCTTTATCACAAAGGGTTTGGGGCATAATAAAATCTATAAAATGGATAGCACAAGGGATAAAATTGTTCATTTTTTGACAACAGAGATTTAGGGAGATTTTTTGAGATTTGATGGTTTACCCTAATATTGCATCACTATCATTGTTCGGAAACTACCCAAAAAGGTACTCCCAACATCGGGGAAATAAATTAAAAAAAGTAGAAAAACCGTAAATACCGGGAAGGTCCATGGCTAAAAATTTACTGATTGTTGAGTCGCCTGCAAAAGCAAAAACCATTGAAAAAATCCTTGGAAAAGATTTTGAGGTTAAGAGTTGTTACGGTCATATCAGAGACTTAGAAAAGGACGATATGGGTATTGATGTAAACAATCATTACCTGCCTCGCTATAAAGTACCTGAAGATAAGGAGCGTGTAGTAAAAGATTTGCGTCAATTAGCCAAAAAAGCTGATGAAGTTTGGCTTGCGTCGGATGAGGACCGTGAAGGTGAAAGCATTAGTTGGCATTTAGCTGAAGTATTAGGATTAGATCCAGCAGTTACAAAAAGAATTGTATTTCATGAGATCACCGCTCCAGCCATTAAAAAAGCGGTAGCAAATCCAAGAACCATTAATATGAATCTGGTAAATGCTCAGCAAGCCAGAAGAGTGTTAGACCGATTAGTTGGGTTTGAATTGAGCCCCGTTCTATGGAGAAAAATTGGCATGCAAAGAAGTTTGAGTGCAGGAAGGGTTCAAAGTGTAGCTGTAAGATTAATTGTAGAAAGAGAAAGAGAAATTAATCAGTTTATTTCGGAAAATTCATTTAAGGTTGAAGCTGTATTTTTAGCTCCTGATATCAATGGAAAAAATGTACAATTTAAAGCTGAAGGACCTTCAAAAATAACCAATCAAGCTGATACGCAGGCATTTTTAGAGAGTTGTAAAAATGCCAATTATAAAGTTTTAGACATTCAGGTAAAACCTGCAAAACGCTCTCCAGCAGCACCTTTCACTACATCTACACTGCAACAGGAAGCGTCAAGAAAAATGGGATACAGCGTTAGCAAAACCATGTTGATTGCGCAAAAATTATATGAAAGCGGAAAGATTACTTATATGAGAACTGATAGCATTAGTTTGAGTGAAACTGCGCTTGAAGATATCAGTAAAGAAATCAATAATAGTTACGGAGCAAAATATCACCAGCCTCGTAAATTCAAAAATAAAAATGAAAGTGCACAGGAAGCGCATGAAGCTATTCGTCCAACATATATGAGCGATCATACAATTGCAGATGAAGAAACCAGGCGATTGTATGAATTGATTTGGAAAAGAACAATTGCTTCTCAAATGAGTGAAGCCATCTTCGAAAAAACAAGTGCTAAAATTGCCATTAGTTCTAATAACCAAACGCTTACAGCTTCTGGTGAAGTGTTGCAATTTGACGGTTTTTTGAAAGTTTATAATGAAGGGAAAGATGATGAAGATGAAGAAAACACAGAAGGCATTCTACCTCCATTAAAAGTGGGTGAACAATTAAATTTTATTGAAATGCTGGCTACTGAAAAGTTTAGCCGACCCGCACCTAGGTATACAGAAGCTTCTTTGGTAAAAAAACTAGAAGAATTGGGGATTGGCCGTCCCTCTACTTATGCACCTACTATTTCTACCATAATGAAAAGAAATTATGTAGAAAAAAGAGACAAAGAAGGCAGCAAAAGAGCAGTAACCATTTTCAAACTGACTGCAAAAAATGATATCGAAAAAGAAATCATACAAGAAAATACTGGCGCGGAAAAAAGCAAACTATTTCCTACAGATTTAGGCATGGTAGTAACAGATTTCTTAAAACAACATTTTAATAAGGTAATGGATTTTGGCTTTACAGCTAAAATTGAGCAAGAATTTGATGAGATAGCCGAAGGCAGAATGAAATGGAGTAGTATGATCGATGGTTTTTATAAACCATTTCATGAAACCATTGAACATACTTTAGAAAATGCAGAGCGAGCAAAGGGCGAAAGAGAATTGGGCATGGATGAAGCCACTGGCAAAAGAGTAATAGCCAGAATGGGGCGTTATGGACCAATGGTACAGATTGGAGACACAGCCGACGAAACAGAGAAGCCTCGTTTTGCAAAATTAAAACAAGACCAAAGCATCGAAACCATTACCATGGAAGAAGCGATGCAATTGTTTAGTTTACCAAGAACCATTGGAGAATATGAAGGACAGGAACTTTCTGTAAATATTGGCCGTTTTGGGCCCTATATAAAATTGGGAGAACAATTTATTTCTATCCCAAGAGGAGAAGACTTGTATGAAATGGATCTTCCAAGAGCAATTGAATTATTGAAAGAAAAACAACTGGCTGATGCCCCTATCGGCTTTTATGAAGAAAAGCCAGTGACTAAAGGCAAAGGTAGATTTGGCCCTTTTATTAAATGGAATGATCTCTATATTAATATTCCAAGAGCCTATAATTTTGATGTATTGAGTCAAACAGATATCAATGAATTGATTGAAAAGAAAATGGCCAAAGAAGCCAATCGATTTATTGTACAATGGCCCGAAGAAAAAATTGCAATTGAAAACGGAAGATGGGGTCCATTCATTCGCTTTCAAAAGAAAATGTTGAAATTAGGGAAACAAGCAGACGGCAATAAGTACAGTCCGGAAACAGTTGCTACCATTGAATTAGCAGCAGTTAAAGAAATGATTGAAGCACAGGTTCCTGGTGCATTTACCAAAAAAATAGTTGCGAAAAAAGCTGCTTCTAAAGGTGCAAAGAAATCTGCAACAAAAAAAGCAAGTCCGAAGAAATCAGCTGCTAAAAAAGTAAGTGCTGCAAAAAAATAAATCCCGATATTAATCCACCAAAAATAGGTTAACCCATTTAAAAGGCCCTGTCGAGTTTTACCAGACAGGGCCTTTTAATTTAGTATCAGAGCAAATAACTAATAACTCAATAACTTCCCATCCGGCTTTCCCATTTCTTTTAAAAATCTAACGTGGGCAGCAACTGCTTTACGCATAGTAGGAAACTCAATGTATTGCAATTGGTACTCTTCACAAATACTTTTTACAATTTCGCTAATGGCTGGATAATGAACATGAGAAATTTTAGGAAATAAATGGTGTTCAATTTGAAAATTCAATCCACCCACTAACCAACTTATCAATTTATTTTTTGTAGCGAAATTGGCTGTTGTTTTGATCTGATGAGCTGCAAATTCATCAGCTAGTTTATTGGTTTCGATGTCTGCAATAGGAAATTCTGTATGCTCAACTGTATGTGCTAATTGAAACACAATACTTAAAACAAATCCTGCGAAAAAAGTCATTACCACAAAACCAACTAACCAATTTACCCATCCAACAACAGCAATGGGAATTACAACAAATACTGCTGCATGATAAATTTTAACACTCCAAAATTCAATATGATCTGCAATACTCATTTTCTTCAAAGGAATACTGCCAATTTTTTGAGAAAAATACTTTTTATAATCCGTAAAGAATATCCAAAAAACATAGAGCAACATGTACAATATCCAAAAATAAAGATGCTGGAATTTATGTGCTTTGTACCATTTCTGTGTAGGGGCCATTCGCATGAATACACCAATTTCAATATCATCATCTACCCCATCGATATTGGTGAAGCTATGGTGAATCATATTATGCTTCATGTTCCACATAAAATGGTTAGCGCCCAATAAACTAATTGAGGATGCTGCAACCCGATTCATCATTTTATTGCCACTGAAACTACCATGGCTTCCATCGTGCATTACATTGAATCCTATGCCTGCTACCAATCCACCTAAAACAATAGATTCTGCAATTGCTAAATACCAAATTGGCGTATAAAACACCAAATGGATATAGACGGCAATAAATGCAACAATCAATAAGATGGCTTTTGTAAAAAGCTTTGTTGTGCCTGTACCTTTTATTCCATGATCATCTAAGTAAGCTTGAACCCTTTTTTTAAGTTCGAGATGAAGTGGCTGTTTGGCGTTGGCAAATTTTGGGGTGTTGTATGTGCTCATTGGCATATTTGGATAAGTTTGCAATATAAACTTTACTTGTTACTTAATATTGTTAATATAGATATAATTGACATTTAGAAGGCTGAACGCCAATATCCCATATTTATTATGCTATATTTTCCGCATATATCCACAAGCAATGGATAACTTCTATACAATTGTTAACGAAAAATTATTTTAGTTTGATGTAAGAATAACCAAAGTGCCATGCAGGAAACCAAAGAATTAAATGCCTTATTTACCCTTATAGACGATCCGGATGAAGAGGTTTATTCAACAGTTTCTCAAAAAATTGTAGGTTATGGAAAACCGATTATTCCTAACCTAGAGCATCTTTGGGAAACTACCCCAAATGAGGGAATACAGGAAAGAATCGAAATGATTATTCATCGTTTGCATTTTACCGATCTATTTGCAGATTTTATAGAATGGAAAGACAGTGCATATCATGATCTGTTATTTGGGGCCTTATTGGTTGCCAAATTTCAATACCCCGATTTACAAACCAACCCTACCCTACAAGAAATTGAAAAAATTAGAAGAAACATTTGGCTAGAACTAAATAGCTTTCTAACCCCTTTAGAACAAGCCAATGTATTATCAAGCATCATTTATAATTTTTACCATTTAAAAGGAGTGGAAGTTAATTATACCAATCCAGATGACTTTTTCATCCACAAAGTACTTGCCAGCAAAAAAGGCAACATGATTACCAATGGAATTTTATACCAGGTAATGTGCGACCAGTTAGATATTAATGCCAAAATAATTAATATCCCCAAACAATGCATTATTGCTTTCTTTAATTCAGATTATGATCATACCAATTTTGTAGGCAACCCAATGGATCAAATACATTTCTTTGTGGATGCAACAAACGGGCAAGCATACTCTCACACAGATATTGAAAATTATTTAAAAAAGATTTCAGCCCCATTAACTGCCTCCTATTTTAAGCCACTTTCTCACAAAAAGGTTATTCAAATTTTGTTAAAGGAAATTGCCAAATGCTTTGATTCACCTAGTAGTGATTACAAAAAAAATGAATTATTAGAATTAGCAGATTTACTTGATTAGCAATTTAATCAAATTTTTATTGAGCATTGTTGATATGATTAAATGGGAAGATTTTGAGAAAATAGATATTCGAATTGGCACTATTTTATCTGCCAATGAATTTCCAAAAGCTAAAAAACCTGCATATCAATTGAGTATTGATTTTGGCAAACTTGGCATCAAACAATCATCTGCTCAAATTACCCATCATTATAACAGCAATAACTTAATTGGCGTTCAAGTAATTGCTGTGGTGAATTTCCCACCTAAACAGATAGCTAATTTTTTCAGCGAATGCCTTGTATTAGGAGTATATGACGAGAATCATCAGGTTGTATTATTGAAGGCTGATAAAAAGATGCAAAACGGAGATAAAATTGGATAGAATTATACTTTGTTTACTATATTTAATGCCATCTAGGCAGGTTCAATTATGGGTGAATTACATTATACTTATTATGAAAGTCCAATAGGTTTATTAAAGATCGGAGGCAATGATCATTTTATTGGCGAATTAAGTTTTGTAGACAATAGAGACCAATTGACATATGGCGAACCAGGTATCACCGAATTAATGCATCAATGTACAGAAGAGCTGATTGAATATTTTAATGGTAAAAGAAAAACATTCAATATTCCTGTGCATCAGGAAGGTACCGATTTTCAAAAAAGGGTTTGGTCTGAATTATTAGAAATTGACTATGGCAAAACCATTAGTTATATGGACCTAGCCAAAAGATTGGGAGACCCAAAAGTGATAAGGGCTGCTGCAAATACTAACGGAAAAAATAAAATTGCCATTATGGTTCCTTGCCATAGAGTAATTGGTAGCGATAAATCTCTGGTAGGCTATTCTGGTGGAATGTGGCGTAAGAAATGGTTGTTACAACATGAATTTAAGATTGCTCACGGGGTACAAACATTGTTTTAATTCAATTTATACAATACAATATGTTGAATTTGCTAAGATCCATTTCCATTGTTTCAATTTGCTTTTTGATTTTTAATCAGCATATTCTAGCAAAAGCTGAAAACTCATATCCTTCCCCCAATAAAGTAATCATTCTTGGAAGTGTTCACTCTGGCAACAAATCGTATACAGTAAATAAATTGAATAAAATATTAAAAGCAATAAACCCAGATATTATTTTATTGGAATTTGATTCAACAACGGTAACACAATGTGCAATACCTTATGTATTTGGACAAAGAACTGCGGAGTTTTTAGGTATCTGGAAAAACCCCATTGAATACCGGGCTACAAGAAATTATCAACGAAAAAACAAATCAGTATGTATCGCTCCATTTGATATGTACATCCCTAATAGATCTGCCTATGTGAAATATCAATACCAAATGGAGAGTAGTCATTATGCAACATTGAATAAAATGTATGATGAAAATAAATTTTCAACTGCAGATAGTGCCATTTATGAACCTTATGCAGCATTGAATAATACTTTCTTACAAAAGTTAGACAGCAACTTATTGGTAATGAACCGTTCGAGCTTAATGGATACTGTTCAACAAATTGTCCATCTCGAAGCAACCTCTATCAAAACATTAACCAACAAATACAACGAACTTCATCCGTTTAGTAATTGGTTCAATGCCAATATAGATTACTGGGAGCAAAGAAATAAAAAAATGTGTCAAAACATTTCTCAAACGTTAAACGCCAATAGCGGGAAAACGATATTAATCTTAACAGGCCTAATGCATACATACTATCTTACTCATTTTCTTAAACAAAAAGAAATGGGGAAATTATGTACAGTAGTTCCTTTGAATGACCTTGTTCATTAAAAGATGCTCATCTTCCATTGATGAAATAGTTGAGTTCTTTTGTAAAATCCAATACAGGATAATCCTCCATCAATTGTTTTGTTTTGATAGCATATTTTTGGAGGAATTGATGATGTAACTGAGTGGAAGGATTGAATGGTTTATGTTGAAATGCCAGATTGATTTCCTTAATTGTAGTTAATAAATTCTTGGTTTCTTCAGACAAACATGCATCTGTAAGTTTTTCCCAAACATATTGTGTAGCATGATAGTTTGGATGAACCAAATCTTCGGCATAAAAACGATAGTCTCTCAAATCATCTATTATCAACTCATAAGCAGGAAAATAATAATGCTGAGCAGATAAACTTACCAAGTCGTGAACAGCTTGTATCAGCACTGCCTTACTCCTATTATTCTCGATTACACCTTCGCGCAAATGCCTTACTGGGCTAATGGTGAAAATGATATTTAAATCTGGGTTAAATTGCTTTAATGAATCAAGCATTTCTACTAAAGCTTCCTTGGTTTCATTTATAGTTAATAATCTTTTAGAAAACCAACTTGCTGGGGCTTTATGGTTATTCGCTGCAACAGTTCCCATCTTATTTCCATCTGCGGCATCAGTTAAAATATAAATCCAAGCCGACCCTAGTGTAATAAATAAATAATCTGCATGTTTTAAAAAATGATTGGCTTCAGAAGTAGATTGATTTATTTTTTCGATTGCATCATTGGGGGCTAATCCAGAAAACCGACTATGGTGTTTCCAACTATGCCAGGTTTCATTTAGGCAAAATAGATCATCTTCTGTAAACGGCTTATTGTGTATGTATTGATGTATAGATTCAGCTACACTAATCGGATTAAAAAGAATACCATTAGGATTATCCTGCACATTGAATTTTAATGAACGAAATTTATCTCCTATATTTTCAGTAAAACAAGAACCTATCATCATTATTTTGTGATAATGTGTAATAGGTGGTTGTAATTTTTTAATTGGAAACTCGTAATGAAAATTCATGCTAGATTTAATGAAAAATATTTAATGCTAATACAGAAGCTTCTTGCAGTGCTTGCTGATTGAGGTTATTCAAACCATTTTTTGATTGAAAATAAGGAATCATTAATTCTGTATCCATATTCCCTACCAAATCATCTTGAGCCATCGGACATCCCCCAATGCCCTTTAGTGCCCCGTCGAATCTGGTGCAACCAGCTTCAAAAGCAGCAGATAATTTTTCTTTCCAATTTGCAGGAGATGCATGTAAATGAACCCCGATTTCTATATTGGGGTACACAGGTAATACTTTAGATAAAGCTTGTTGAATTTGTGCTGGGCTTGCCAAACCCACTGTATCAGCCAATGAAATTACTTTAATATCCAATGCTGCCATTTTATTTACCCAATTCAAAAGAATATCTTCGGAATAAGCATCTCCGTAAGGGTTGCCAAATCCCATACTTAGATAAATAACCAATTCTTTTTTATTTTTTATACACAACTCTTGTATGGTTTCAACTCGCAACAAACTCTCCTCCATGCTGCTATTGGTATTGCGCATTTGAAATTGGGGAGATATAGAGAATGGAAAACCCAAAGAATGAATTTGATCAAATACAACAGCTTCTTCTGCTCCTCTAGCATTGGCTACAATAACGAGTAATTTAGTATCACTAGATCCACAATCAAGCTGCTTAATTACTGTTGCCGTGTCGGCCATTTGAGGAATGGCTTTAGGAGAAACAAAACTTCCACAATCAAGTACATCGAACCCAACTTTCAATAACTGATTGAGGTATTGAATTTTTTGATCAGTAGGAATAAATGTTTTCCAGCCCTGCATTGCATCGCGTGGGCATTCTACTAATGTTATTTTTTGTGTTTGGTTGATGATTTATTTTTTTTAAATAACAATGATTTGAATCAAAGTATAAAATTTCGCTACCATGAATACCTACAATTTTTACTCATTCGGCTACAATGAAAGAACTCGCCCCGATAAATCGTGGCTCAAACAGCTTTCATTGTTGACGCCTCATTCGAAAATTGCTTAACGGTATTCATAAATGCTCAATTTTATATCTTTTCTTCACATCTATTTATTTCATTCTTTGTTTCATGGCTTCATATAAAATCATTCCTGTAGCCACCGATACATTCAGGGAATCGAATTTAGCAGCCATTGGAATTTTAAAAAATGCATCTGCAGATTTTGCTAAATGAGGTTGAACACCCCTCCCCTCATCGCCCATAATAATGCAACATGGATCGTGCATAGTTAAGTCAAAAACATTTTTCTCCGCCCTCATCTCACTGGTGAAAACAGCAATTCCATTTAAATGAAGTGTGTCTACCGCTTTTATTAAACTATTTACTCTGCAGATATGTATTTTTTCTAAAGCACCAGCACTGCTTTTCATGGCTTCTTCATTTAAAGCCCCTACCCCTTTATCTGGAATAATAATGGCTTGGGCACCACAGCAAACTGCCGTTCTAGCAATTGCTCCAATATTACGAACATCGGTAACACCATCCAGCATCAGAAACAAAGGAGTAATTCCTTCGGATACAACATGATCAATTACCTGTTGTAAATCCAAATAATTTACCAATGCAGCTATTGCAATAACTCCTTGATGATTGGCACGAGTAAGACCATTAAGTTTTTCAATGGGCACCAACTGCATGGGAATATTGTGCTCTCTTGCCAAACTGCGAATAGAGTGCATTACTTCACCTGCGGCATTTTTTTGGAGCAATATTTTATCAATTGCCTTGCCAGATTGAAGGGCCTCTACCAAAGGCTGCCTTCCTATAATCATTGAACTTTGTTTTAAAGCCATTTGCAAATGTATTAATTCAATTTTCCCTGAACCAATAAGAGTTGAACTTTATATATTGCTGCAACACTCATCGAATCGGTTATCAACCCGTTTTCAACCATTGTAGCAGCTTCTTCTAATGAAACTTTCTTTACTATTAATTGCTCCGTTTCTTCTGGCTCCGCTATTCCTTGCTTCAAATCTCTGGCTAAATATACTATGCCCAATTCATCACTAACAGAATTAGACAAGTGCATGGTAAATAATTCTTGCCATTTATTAGCCATTAACCCAGTTTCTTCTAAGAGTTCTCTTTGGGCACTCTCCAAAGAATCAGTTCCTAAAGGACTACCACCTTCAGGAATTTCCCAACTATATGCATTCAATGTAAATCGATATTGTCCAACTAAATATGTGTTGAACGCATCATCTAAAACCATCACCCCAACAGCAATATTTTTAAAATGAACTTTCCCATAAATACCATTTCCGCCACCTGGATTGATTACATCATATTCTTTTAAATTAATCCAGGGATTATCATATACTATTTTCTCTTTAATTATTTTCCAAGGATTTTGCTCCATTACACATTATTTTTTTATGTAGAACAGGTATAGAAATGATTATTCAAAACATAGCCATCAATACTTTGCAGCATCTTTAAAATGCATTGCCAAAAAACGAATAAATACAAACTGTTGCAATAAACTACTTCTTTTGCATTCCCTAAAATAAAAAACCTCTGCACAAATGTACAGAGGTGGATGATATGTTTATTTGAATTATTTTAATCCAAATGCTTTCTTCACTTTTGGCACATAGTCCAATTTCTCCCAGGTAAATAATTCTACCTTCACCTTCTTCTCTTTACCGTCTGGAGTTTTGAAGGTTTTGGTAACTATTTCACTCTTACGACCCATATGACCATAAGCCGCTGTTTCGCTGTATATTGGGTTACGCAATTTCAAACGCTGCTCTATAAAGTAAGGACGCATATCAAAAATGCCTTCAACCATTTTAGCAATCTGACCATCGGTCAAATCTACTTTAGCAGTTCCATAGGTATTTACATTGATAGATGTTGGCTGTGCAACACCAATTGCATAAGATACTTGTACCAAGATTTCATCAGCAACACCAGCAGCTACCAAGTTCTTGGCAATATGACGTGTAGCATAAGCAGCAGAACGATCTACCTTGCTTGGATCTTTACCACTGAATGCTCCGCCACCATGAGCTCCTTTACCACCATAAGTATCTACGATGATCTTACGGCCTGTTAAACCAGTATCTCCATGTGGTCCGCCAATTACAAACTTTCCAGTTGGGTTGATATGGTATTTGATGTTGTTGTTAAACAACTTAGCGTATTTCTTGTACTTGGCTTTTACTCTTGGAATCAAGATATTGATGATATCCGCTTTGATCTTGGCCAACATCTTGGCTTCAGAATCAAAATCATCGTGTTGAGTAGATACAACGATCGCATCGATTCTTACCGGCTGATTGTTATCATCATACTCTAATGTAACCTGGCTCTTTGCATCTGGGCGAAGGTATTTGATGGCTTTGTTCTCTCTTCTTAGAGCAGCTAATTCAATCAAGATCTTATGTGCCAGATCCAATGCTAATGGCATATAATCGTCGGTTTCGTTGCTGGCATAACCAAACATCATCCCCTGGTCGCCTGCTCCTTGCTCTTCTTTTTTCTTGCGATCAACTCCTTGGTTGATATCTGCGCTTTGCTCGTGAATAGCCGATAAAATTCCACAGCTATTGGCCTCGAACATGTATTCGCTCTTGGTATATCCAATCTTACGAATTACTCCACGTGCAATTTCTTGTACATCCAAATAAGCTTTAGACTTTACTTCCCCAGCCAATACTACCTGACCTGTGGTTACTAAAGTTTCACATGCCACTTTCGACTGCGCATCGAAGGCTAAAAAGTTATCAATTAATGCATCAGATATCTGATCGGCTACCTTATCTGGATGCCCTTCTGATACGCTCTCGGAAGTAAATAAATAAGACATTTTTTATGATTTGATTTTATAAGTGTGCAAATATATTATAATAAGTATTATTTCTAGATTCTTGAATAAACAATTCTTAATCTCATTCTAAACCGAGAATGGGTACCACCGCCCAATCTAACCCTTCCATTACCTACAACATTTCCAATTGAAGGGTTAAGATAATAAACTTGAGAAAAACCAACGATGGGATAACCTGGAGAATAACGAAGCGAATCATTTGATGGTGCAGATAATCTTAAAACAAATGAGGTGTCTTTTCTTGTAACTATTCCTTGAACGTACCTAGAAAGATTAAAGGAATAAGTTGCTAATCGATCATAACCTGGAACCGTTTTATAAGTAAGGTAGCCACCAAAAGTGAGTGTATTAGGGCCAGATACGCCAATATTGTAATCGTTCGGTATATTTCTTTTAATCTTATTGACAGAATCATAATAGCTTAATAATAGCATATTAGGAGGTGTCATGAATTTATCTGTAGTTAATAGATTGGCATTATCGGGCACTTGTTCTGTAATCAATTCGGCTCGATGAATAATTCGATTATTTAAACTACCTAAATTAGGAATCCTAATTCTAACATATGTTCCTGGATTGGTTTGAACATATACCAACGAATCTGGTCTTGAAGTAGTAGTTAATCGGTTGGCAACTTCGCTACCCGCACGATTTCTTGTAATCTGGTTATAATCTCCGCTGGTGAAATTATTGAATCTGAAATAGACTACGTTGGTATCTCTTGTTGTGGATCCAGTTGTGCTGGAATTATAGTATAAAGCCAATTTAGTATTGGTATCTAGCTTATTGATGAAAAGCAAAGCATTTGCTGGGCTAGTAGCTGCAACTTTTACCGAAAACCCTGCAAAAAAAGTTCTAAACGCAGTATCTGATCGGTAGGCATTACTTGAATCATAACTGTTTATAAATCTTCTGGCAACATCATCTCTTAACTTGATTCGAATTTGATTTTTAGCTAATTCATAACGATTGGTCACAGAATCACCTAATCTTCTAATATCAATTGTTGCAGTATTAGCTAAACTACCAGCAAACTGTAAGGGATAAACAGCTGGAAAATTGGAAGCATATACTTTAAAAGGATCTAAAGGAGTATTTCTACTAATTTCTTCTACAGAAATGCGTAATGGCTGTGTAGAATCACCATGAAAACCAGCATAACTTAAAATCAACACTGCAGAATCTGCCCTAACACTGTCTTTGGTTCCAGGAACGCCAAACGGAAAAAAAAGAGGAAATAATTCAAAATTCAAAGCTGCAGTAGTTCTACCAAATAATGGATCATTGGTAATAGCACCCAGAACATGTATATCTTGTTTGTATATTCTAGTTGAATCAGTTTCATCAAAACTATCAGTGATTACTTCCATTGTTGTATCAAAAGTATTCACTCCGTCTACAGAGGGAATTAAACCAGCGCCTAATTCAGTAGAAGTGATGCGGGTACAGGAAATAGCTGTAATTAAAAAAACCAAGATTAATATGGAGAAACTGCGCAATGAAAAAAATGAATGCATGTGCTGAAAATTACTTACCCGCAAGGTCGTTGTACAATTCTAAATACTCTGTTAAATCAGAATCCCATCCTTTAAAAGGAACTACTTTTTTCCCTTTAACTTTTGAAAATTCAGTTACCAGCTTTGTTTCTACTAAGTCAGAGCCAAAACTAATGGCATCTGCATAATGGGCACCCCCTCTGAACATAGCAGTATTATCGCCATCCTTAAAAGGCGCTAAATCTTTCTCTTTAATATTTACATTAACTATTGCTTGTTTTAAAAAATTAGGACCCAACTTTTCGGTAAATGTATTTTGACCAATAGTAAAAACAACTTTACTATTTCCAAATACAGGTTCTTTTTTATAAGCTGTTTTAATTAAAGCCGGTATTAACCCTGTCATCCAGCCCGAACAATGAATTAAATCAGGAGGCCATCCAAATTTCTTCACCGTTTCTAAAGCACCCTTACAAAAAAACACGGTTCTTAAATCATTATCTGAAAACCATTTTTCGGATTCGTCGTGAAATATTTGTTTGCGTTTGAAGAAGTCTTCATTTTCTAAAAAATATACTTG
>JBILRH010000129.1:0-4953 GCA_044372715.1 Sediminibacterium sp.
CAGTTTCTTCAGTGAGTGGAGAAGTGCTAAAGCGCATAAATACCCCATTTTTGAGCAATACCTTGTATGGGCAATTAAGTGGTTTGCATGTGCAACAAGGAGGTGGATCTCCAGGAAATACAGATTTTCCATCCTTATTTGTAAGAGGTCGTCAAACATTCCAAGACAATAGTGTTTTGGTGCTGGTTGATGGATTTGAATCAAATTGGTTTACATTGCTTCCTGAAGAAATTGAGAGTGTAACTGTATTAAAAGATGCAGCAGCTTTGGCGCAATTTGGGATGGATGCTGCTAATGGTGCAGTTGTAATAACCACCAAAAGAGGAGCAGAATCTAAAAAAACCAATATTAATTTTAATTCACGTTTTGGCGTTCATTCTGCTAGATATCTTCCTGAAGTTGTAAATAATGGGGATTATGCTCAATTATTCAATGTTGGTATTGTGAATGATGGCAGATCGATCCGTGATGGTTATTTTAGAAATGATTCGATCGTTAATTTTTTCAAAAATCAACAGTATCCTTTTTTGTATCCTGATGTAAATTGGTACGATCAGGTAGTTCGTCCTAATGCATTAAGCCAGGATTATACATTGTCATTTAATGGGGGCAAAAAAGATGTAAAGTATTTTTTGGCAATGGGTTATGCAGATTATAAAGGATTATATGCAGGAACTGATAATGATAGAACAAATAATTCTAATTACAATTTAAAAAGATACAATCTTAGAGCCAACTTCGATGTAAACATTACTTCTTTTTTAAGCGCTCAGGCCAATCTACGCGCTACAATGATGGATAAATATTTTCCAAATACACCTGAAAATACTTTATGGAGATCAATGTCTTTATTTACACCTTATGCGGTTAAAACGGAACAAGGTAAATGGGGGGGTGCGCAAGGATATGTTGATAATCCAACTGCCTCCATATTACAAAGGGGTTTTCAATCAATCAACGACAGAACAATTGATGCAAACGTGAAGTTGATAGGCAATATGGACTTTATAACAAATGGCCTTAAATTTTTCTGGCAACTAAACTTTAGTAATTTTTTCTTTGATACCTACAATAAAACCAGGCCGCTTTATTATGATGAAGTGGTGCCTCGTTTAGATCTTGTTACAACTCCTGGAGTTATTCCTTACGATGTTTTTACAAGAGGTACAGTGGATAATAACTTTACTATTACACAAGGAAACGGTAATCAGTTTAATAGAACAAGTTTGTTGGGTGGTGCAGAATACGAGAAGAAAATCGGCAAACACAGTATCTATTCTTCATTAATTTATTTCCAAGAAAAATTCAATGGAGATGGTTCGGATATGCCTTTTGCAAAGCAACGTTTTATGGGTAGGGTAAGCTATAATTATGATCAACGCTATTTTGCTGATTTAAATGTTTCATATAGCGGGTCAGAAAATTTCCCCAAAGGCAATCGTTTTGGTGTATTCCCTGCATTATCTGCAGGTTGGGTAATGAGTAATGAAAAGTTTATGTCTAATCAGCATGTTATTAATTTTCTTAAATTAAGAATGTCTGCAGGTTTGTTGGGCAACGACAATACAGGAAATGCTGGAAGATTCATCTATAATCAATATTATAATGGAACGGGAAATTATTTGATTGGCAATAATTTGGGAGTGAATGCACCAATGTTTAATCAAAGTGCTTTAGCAAATCCGAATGTAACTTGGGAAAAAGCTGCCAGATTTAATATAGGATTTGAGGCAGTCGTTTTCAAGACATTGTCAATTTCAGCTGATTATTTTCTAGAGAATAGAAACGATATTTTCCTTAATCCAAGTAGTTATACACCTACTTTAATGGGTGCAAGTTTTAATAGTGTCAACAAAGGAAAAACAAAAACATCTGGCGGAGAAATTGAATTAATGTATAAAGAAAAATTTGGAGCCTTTAATTTTTATGCAGGTGGTAATATTTCCTTCTCTAAAAATACAATAGTTGATATTGCAGAACCTACTCCATCAGATCCATATTTGGCAGCAAAGGGAAATCCAATAAATCAACCATTTGTATTGGAATTTCTGGGATTTTTTAAAGATCAAGCTGATATTAATTCAAGCCCAACTCAACTATTTGGATCGGTTGTGCCTGGTGACATTAAGTACAAAGATCAAAATGGAGATGGTGTAATTGATAATCGAGATAGAAAAGCTTTTGGTTATACTGCACTGCCACAAATGTTTTATGGCTTTAACATGGGTGGAGATTACAAAGGGTTTGATTTCAATATAGCTATTCAAGGAGCTGCTAAGCGAACTGTTTCTTTATTGGATAATAATATGATTATCCCATTTTTGAATGGAGGTGTAAAACCTACTCCATGGGTTAGAGACAATTATTGGACATCAACTAGGGGAGATGCGGCAAAATTCCCTCGTTTAACTACTACCCAGAATGACAATAATTATCGTGCGTCTACCTTATGGCAAAGGAATGGGGCCTTTGTTCGAATCCAAAATATAGAAATCGGTTATACCATTTCCGAAAAGATTACTCGTAAAGCCGGAATGAATGCTGTACGATTCTTTTTAAGTGGTAATAATCTATTCACTTTCGATAATATTAATGAAGTAAATGTTGATCCTGAAATCATGAATACGTTTGTTCATCCTCCGATGAAAAGTTTCAATTTTGGATTTACACTTAAATTATAATTCTTTTTTACAAAACGATCATTATCACAATTGATGTTATGAAAAAAAATATTCTACTGATTATAACAACTGCTAGTTTACTTTTTACTGCTTGTAAAAAGAATCTTTTAGATACTCAGATACAACAAAACTTTAGCGAAGATCTTTTTCTTAATTCTGGTCCTACCAATTTGAGGGCTTTTGGTATGGGGGTATACGATTATCTGCCTCAAATGAATAGATTTGGTGGAAATGCAATGTTGGCTGCTGCTTCGGATGAAGCGGATTACGCCCGTTTTAATAATTTGCAAAGATTTAATGCAGGGGCATGGGATCCATTTACCAATCCAGATGATGTATGGGCAACATATTACAGGGGCATACGTCATGCCAATTTGTTTTTAGAAAAAACAACTGATTTTAGAAAATTATTGGTAGTTGATACAATTAATAATAAAGCAAACTATACATTAGATGTTGATGATTTTATCAAATTAAGAGCTGAAGCCAGATTTTTAAGGGCCTTTTATTATATGGAATTGATCAAGCGTTATGGCGGTGTTCCATTAGTTAAAAAAGTGATTAATGAAAATGAAGCATTCGGAGTTACAAGATCTACATTCCAACAATGTGTTGACTATATTGTTGAACAATGTGATTCTGCTTATTCAGATCTAGCCAATCATTATATTAATTATGGAATTCCTGCTGGCCAAACAATCGGTAGAGGTGATGCAGGGTCGGATAATAATCGATTGGGCAGAATAGAAAAACCTGCTGCTGTAGCACTAAAGTTACGTGCATTATTGTACGCGGCAAGCCCATTGAACAACCCTAGTAATAATGCAACCCTCTGGCAAAAAGCGGCAGAAGCTGCTCAGCAATTATTTACAGATCCTAACTGTGCCCATGTTAATTTTTTGAATGCAAATTATAAGGATTTATTCATGTCCCAGAATACAACGAATAATCTTACTCCAAGAAAAGGGATCAATTCTGGTATTATACTTACAAGACCATTTCAATTAAATTCAAATACATTCGAAAGAGCCAACTATCCAGTTGGTATGGTTAATGGCGGTGAGGGTGCAACCTGTCCATCACAAAACCTAGTTGATGCTTTTGAAATGAGAACAACTGGTTTACCTATATCAGATCCAGGTTCTGGTTATGACGCAAATAATCCTTATGCCAACAGAGATCAGCGTTTGGGATGGATTGTTGTATTAAATGGTTCTACAATGGGTTTAAATACCAACAATACTGCCAGGATAGTAGAGTCTTTTACTGGTGGTGCAGATGCCATAGGTGCAAAAGAGGGAGCTACTACTACTGGATACTATTTAAGAAAACTTTGCGTTGAAAATTATAATCTTTCTTTAGCTGGTACCAGAGCAAAATCTTGGGTATTAATGCGTTTTGCTGAAGTATTATTAAATTATGCAGAAGCTGCAAATGAAGCATTTGGTCCTGAAGCTAAACCAGTTTTAAATGGTACAGCAGCATTAAGATCTGCCAGAGAAGCCATTAATTTAGTGAGAGCAAGAGCTGGTCAACCAGCCATCAATGCTGGAATTACTCAAACTCAGTTAAGGGATAGAATTCGCAATGAAAGAAGAGTAGAGCTTGCTTTTGAAGAGCACCGCTTCTTTGACGTGCGTAGATGGAGAATTGCAGAACAAACAGAAATCACTCCACTTGCTGGAATGCGTGTAACTGCAACTGGGCCAACTACATTTACCTATCAACGATTTACAGTGGAGCCAAGGGTTTTCAATGCTAAAATGTATTTATATCCAATTCCATTTTCTGAGATCGCTAAAAGTAATGGATTGATTACTCAAAATCCTGGATGGTAAAAGTTCTAGTATGAGAAATTTTTTGTGGTTTTTTACATTTGTTTTTCTCAGTACAAGCGCATGTAAAAAAAAGGATACAACGCCAATTTCTCCAGTGACACCACCTATAGTTGTGACCCCTCCTCCAACCGGAGGTGGAGTATTTAGTTCAACTGCAAAAATTCCAGTTAGTCCTGCCACTATTGGCGAGTGTTTTACTGGAATGAGAATGAAAGACATACATCCTAGACTTTTATTTTCTGCTGCTGAAATTGATCAACTTAAAATATTGGTTCAAACTGATGCTTTTGCAAAAGCCACTTATGATAATATCATTACTCGAGCAAATACCTTATTGGCATCTCCCATTTTAAGTTATGGATTGGATGGCGCAGGATTGCGAATCAGCAATATCCATACTTTTTCCAACGATCAACTTCCATTCTTAGTATTGG
>JBILRH010000130.1:0-4926 GCA_044372715.1 Sediminibacterium sp.
TACAATGCTTCTAATTCTTTTCCAAACAAAACACCTGAACTGTACTTCTTCATTTAATTATTTTAAAGGTTGAAAATCTATATTTAGAATGTTAAAGATACGTAGTTTATGGGTAATTATTTTGATGGGAATTAGCACAAAGCATACCAAAATTATCCATTTATATAGATCAACTTCGATATAATTAATGCTAAGACTCTTAAATTGTTAGCTATTAGAAAATGAAACATGGTTCACGAGATTTTTTCAAGGATTAGTATTAACTTTATCTCATTATTTAAATTCATAAAAAATTTTAAATTGAAAAATGTTATTAAAAATTGGATTTGTGTTTTATTATTAATTGCGCAAATGCCTATAATGCTTTTAGCACAACGCCCAGCAATTAATAGATCCTCACCAAGTAAGTCTGCAGCTAGCAGACAAAGCCCTTCAAGACAAATGCCGTCTAAGCAAATGCCTTCAAAATCTGGTTTTGGTAATAAGGTAGGTAATAATGCTGCTTCAGACAGAAAAGCCAATATCTCCAATTCAGGGAATAAAATCAATAATTCTGGTGATAAAACCAATAATATTGGTTCTGGTAATAAAAAGACCAATATCGATAACAGCAGAAAAAACATCAATATCGATAACAGTACCAATGTTAATATTGGTTCAAATAACCGAGGAAACAACGTAGTTAGAAGAAATAATTTTAGGCCTTATCCAAGACCTCCTTATGTATATGGAGGGTTCAGATACCGTTGTTATAATCCTTTCTTCTATCACCCATATACTCCATTTTTTTGGGGACCAGTTTGGCATCCATGGGGTTTCTTTGTTGCAGCATTGGCTACAACAGCTATCATTGTTAGTATAGAAAATCAACAATACCACTACGATCAAGGTGTATACTATGTTCAAAGTAATGGAGGGTATACAGTAGTTCAAGCACCAGTAGGTGCTACTATTACAACGCTACCACCAAAATCGGAAACGGTTGTTGTAAATGAAACCGTTAATAACTATTATTATGGTGGAACTTTTTATGAAAAAGGAGAAAAAGGGTATACAGTTGTACCTCCAACTGCAGGAACCATTGTAGAAAATTTACCAGAGGGTGGTAAGGAAGTAAAATTGGGAGATATTACTTATGTAAAAGTGGGAGATGTGTATTACCAACCAATACAAAAAGACGGAAAAAACATGTATGAAGTGGTGGATGTAGAAGAAGATGATAAAAAGTAGTAATTAATTGTTTAAAATAAAAAATGAAAATCATGAAAATTAATTTATTAGGATCAATTATTGGTATTGCAATGTTAGCAGCCAGTTGTGGGCCAACTTTAAAAGTTACCAATGATATAGACAAAACGGCCAATTTTAGCACTTACAAAACATTTACAGTTTACAATTTAAAAACTTCTGGTAGTGTTAGTCAAATGAATGCAGACAGAATTGTTGCTGCAATTCGCGCAGAAATGGTTAAAAAAGGATATAAGGAGGGTGGAGATAATGCAGACCTAAAAGTAAATGCAGTTACTATCATTAAAGACAAACAACAAGTTTCTTCAACAACTGATTTTTATGGTTATGGAGGTTTATACAGACCCTATGGATATTATGGCGGATTGGGAATGGGTGCAAATACATCTGTAAGTACCTACGATTATAAAGCAGGTACTTTTATAGTAGATGTGGTTGATACCAAAACCAATAAAATGGTTTGGGAAGGAGTAGGTAGTGCTGATTTTGATAAAGCCCCAAAAGATCCTGATACAGCTGTTCCGGCTGGCGTAGCAAGGATTATGGAAAGTCTTCCATCGAATGGTTCAAAATAATTTCAACATTTAAATGTAAATACATTAAAAGCCTTTCTGCAATTGTAGAGAGGCTTTTAATTTCGATGTGTGGCTAACTGTATAAATATTATACACAGATGAATCCATGTTTATTAAAACGTATTTATTTAGCTAAACTTTGAATTACATCATATTTTGTAACGATATGAAAATCGCCTTTTTCGTCTTTTGCTAAAACAGCTCCGTTTTCTTTATTGATTAGTGTTCCAATTTTTTCTACTGGTGCAGAAAAATCAACAATAGGAAAAGCAGGCTCCATCACTGTTTCAACAGTAGCCATTTTAATATCGGCATTATTGAATACTTTTAAAAACAATCCAACTTCGCTGATACTTCCTACAGGCATATTGTTGTGAAAAACTGGTATATGTTCGATGTCGTATTTTTTCATTAATTCAACCGCATCAGAAACAGTTTGTAAAGCATCAACAGTAACTAACTTTTTACCTGGTCTACCACTCACGATATCTTTAAAAGTTTTCACTTCTAAAAATCCACGTTCCATCATCCATTGGTCGTTGTAAATTTTTCCAACATACCTACTGCCATGATCATGAAATACACAAACAACAACATCGTCTTTTGTTAGTTGATCTTTTAATTGAATTAATCCTTGTAAACAACTTCCTGCACTATAACCACAAAACAAACCTTCTTCTTTGGCAATTCTTCTTGCCATAATTGCACCATCTCTATCCGTAACCTGTTCGAAATGATCTATTACACTCATATCATAATTCTGTGGAAGAAAATCTTCACCAAAACCTTCACTGATATAAGGATGCACAAAACTCATATCGAGATTACCTGTTTTGTAATAATTGGTAAGCAATGATCCGTAAACATCAATAGCCCAAACTTTGATATTTGGATTTTTTTCTTTTAAGTACATCGCTGTTCCGGTGATGGTTCCACCTGTACCTGCCGTACAAACAAAATGAGTGATTTTCCCTTCTGTTTGCTCCCAAATTTCTGGGCCTGTACTTTCATAATGCGCTTGGCGATTGGCCAAGTTATCATATTGATTCATGTACATAGAATTGGGAATTTCTTTTCCCAATCTTTTAGCCACACTATAATAACTACGAGGATCTTCTGGTAATACATTGGTAGGGCAAACAATTACTTCGGCTCCCACAGCTTTTAAAATATCCGCTTTCTCTTTTGATTGTTTATCTGTTGTAACAAAGATGCATTTATACCCTTTTACACAAGCTGCCAAAGCTAGTCCCATACCAGTATTGCCACTTGTTCCTTCGATAATTGTACCACCTGGCTTTAGTTTGCCCTCTTGTTCGGCAACTTCCACCATCTTTAAAGCCATTCTATCTTTGATGGAATTTCCTGGATTAAAATAATCCACTTTTGCCAAGATGGTTCCTGGCAAATCTTTTGAAACCTTATTCAATTTTATCATCGGTGTATTACCGATTGTTTCTAATACATTGTTCTTCCACATAAAAGCTAACGCTTGTTTGCACAAAGGTATAGTTTTGGTATTAAGGTTTGGTGGCTTTGTAGTGAAAGTCTAAAGAAAAATTCTCGGGGAATTTGGGCGTGATCTGGCTATAGAATTCCATAATTTCATCCATTGATTGATTAAAATTAGTGGGTTGAATAACTTTTCTAATACCAGCTGTTTTTGTTGCATAATCAACAAATCCCAATAGGATGGGAACATTGGCTTGTTGTGCTACATGAAAGAAACCTGTTTTCCATTTATCTCTTTTACTTCTGGTTCCTTCAGGTGTAATTACAATAATCAATTCTTGATGTTGGTTAAATAGTTCTGTCATGGCTTCAACAAAACTAGGGCGATTTCCATTTTTTCTTGGGGAACGATCTATTCCTATGCCACCAAGTGGTTTCATGATCCAATTAAAAGGAAATCTCATCCACTCTTTCTTTACCGTAAACCTAATTTTTAAACCATAAATTCGGAAAGCTGCCATGCAGTACCAAAAATCCCAATTGCTGGTATGGGGTGCTGCAATGATGATGCATTTATTTATGGAAGATGGTAATTGATGATCTACTTTCCATCCTGTTTGTTTAAAAATAAACAGGCATATATGTTTGAGCATGTAAAAAAGTTAGTGTGGTTAAGCCTTGAATGAATCGGCCATTTTAGAACATATATTGGTAGCAATCATTTTAGTAGCAACATGAATCATGTTTTTAAATGCTTTGGCAGAACTGATTCCATGTCCGATGATTACCGGTTTTGCAACACCTAAAACAGGAGTGCCGCCGTAATTTTCATAATAAAAACGGCTGAAGAATGGATCGGTTTCAATACCTCTTTGTTGGGCCATATCGTAAATAGATTCAGCCATCTTTAAAACAATATTTCCTGTAAATCCATCACAAACCATTACATCGGCTTTATCAGCAAAAAAATCTCTTCCTTCAACATTACCAACAAAACGAATTTTATTGTTTTCTTTTAAGAGGGGATAAGTTGCTTGAGCCAAAATATTTCCTTTTCCTTCTTCCTCACCTACATTAATCAAGCCAACAGATGGTTCTTGAATGCCTAAAATATGTTCGGCATATAAACTTCCAAGAATAGCAAATTGATTAAGTAATTCAGGTTTGCAATCTGCATTTAAACCAACATCCAACAATACACCTGTAGAGCCATTAATTTTCGGCATGATGGTAGCAACCGTTGGCCTTGTAACACCTTCTATAGCTTTTATGGTAAACATTGCTCCAACAAGCATGGCTCCTGTATTGCCAGCACTGATAAATGCATCGATTTTACCAGTAGCTAAAAGATGAAATCCGATTGCTATGGAAGATTGTTGCTTTTCTTTTAATGCTTTTGTAGGATGCTCGTGATAACCAATAACTTCTGGTGCATGTATAAAATGCAAATTAGGTGATGAAACATTGTACTCTTTAATTAAAGGTTGTACAAGTGCTTCATCACCTATGCAAAATATGTTTACATCCGCTACAGTATCGGACACGAAAAGTTGAATACCTTTCACCGCTTCAAGCGGTGCAAAATCTCCTCCCATCATGTCTAATCCTATATTCATGCTAGTAAGCTACTAAAATAAATTGATCTAAAAGG
>JBILRH010000131.1:0-4921 GCA_044372715.1 Sediminibacterium sp.
CAACTACGATGTTACCATCACATTGCCTGCTGATCATATTGTATTAAGTACAGGCGTTTGTCAAAATTATGCACAAGTATTAAGCCCGGCTCAAATGGCTCGTTGGAATCAAGCACAGAATGCAAAAGAGCCAGTTGAAATAGCTACGCTAGAAGAAGCCAATAAGGCCGAAAAAACCAAAAGCACACAAAAGAAAACATGGGTTTATAAAGCAGAAAATGTACGTGATTTCGCATGGACTTCTAGTCGCAGGTATATCTGGGATGCTATGCCGGCATATGTAGAAGGGAAAAAAATCATGTGTATGAGCGGATATCCTAAAGAAGCATATGGTTTGTACCGTAAGTTTTCTACTAAAGCAGTTGCTCATACGATTAAATCATATTCTAAATTCTCTATTCCTTATCCTTATCCTGTGGCTCAAAGTATAGAAGCGTCTAATGGAATGGAATATCCAATGATTTGTTTTAACAATGGAAGAACCAATAAAGATGGCTCTTATAGTGAAAGCACTAAGTATGGTATGTTGGGTGTAATCATTCATGAAGTAGGCCATAATTTCTTCCCAATGATTGTAAACAGTGATGAACGTCAATGGAGTTGGATGGATGAGGGATTGAATAGTTTTGTACAATATCTAACCGAAGAGTTATTTGATAATAAATATCCTACTCGTGGTGGACCAGCTTGGACCATTACCAATTACATGAAGTTGCCCAAAGAGCAATTAGAACCAATTATGACCAATAGTGAGAATATTATCAATTTTGGTCCTAATGCATATACCAAGCCTGCAACAGGTTTAAACATTTTGCGCGAAACCATCATGGGAAGAGAATTGTTTGATTATGCTTTTCGTGAATATGCAAGAAGATGGGCGTTTAAACATCCAACACCTGCGGATTTATTCCGTACCATGGAAGATGCTAGTGCAGAAGACTTAGACTGGTTCTGGAGAGGATGGTTCTATGGAATTGAGCCTTGTGATATTGCAATTGATACAGTGAAATATGCAGTAGTTGATATGGCAGCAGCTGTGGCTTCCAATGATGGGGCAGGAAGAGGGCAATTTGGCGGAGGCGCTGGCTTAGCAAAGCCAATGTTTAGCGGTGCTGCAGCATTTGATGATGTATCTAAAGTAAGAAACAGAAATGATAAGAATATTCAATTTTTAGTGGATGTAGACACTACATTGCGTGATTTTTATTGGAGATATACACGCGGAATTGAACCATATGATTCAACTGTAAAAGTTGCTCCTCCAAGTTTTCCTGCACCTGAGCAATTGAGTGCAGAAGAAAAAGCAAAATACAAGGATGTAAATATGTATGAAGTTAGTTTCTCTAATAAAGGTGGATTAGTAATGCCTATCATACTAGAATTTACATTTGAAGATGGAACTAAGCAGGTAGAAAAAATCCCTGCTCAAATTTGGAGAAAGAATGAATTGAAAGTTACCAAGTTATTCATGACCAATAAGAAAGCGGTTAAGATTCAATTAGATCCAATGAGAGAAACGGCGGATATCAACGAATCAAATAATAGCTGGCCAAAGAGTGGAGCAACTATGGAGCCAAGTAAATTTGCTTTGTTTAAAGCTGGAGCTGCAAGAGGACGTGGACAGTCTTCTGGAACCAATCCAATGCAAAATGCTATGCAAAAAATGAAGTAATTGATATAAATCAATTGTATTACGAAATGCCGCTTGTAGAAATACCAGTGGCATTTTGTATTTTAGCGTATGATGAAAAAAATAGTCTTGGTTTTATTGTTATTTATTGGATCTTTTCATGCAATTGCTTCTATTGATACGTTGATGGTTTATAGCAAATCGATGAATAAGCACGTTAAAACGTTGGTGATAAAGCCAGATAGTTATGCTAACAATATCCCAATGCCAGTTGTTTATTTATTGCATGGATATAGTGGCAATTACCGTCATTGGTTAGATGAAGTGCCCTCTATTGTGCAGCAATCCAATAATATGCAATCTATTTTAGTATTACCTGATGGTGGTTATTATAGCTGGTATTTCGATAGCCCAATTAATCCTGCTATGCGGTATGAATCATTTATTGTGAAAGAGTTGGTACCCTATATAGATTCTGCCTATTCAACAAAAGCAGATAAAAATTTTAGAGCCATTACTGGGTTGAGTATGGGAGGCCATGGGGCATTTTATATTGCCATGCGTAACAAAACAATTTTTGGATCTGCTGGTAGTATTTGTGGAGGGTTGGATATTCGGCCATTTCCCAATAACTGGCAAATTAGCCAGGTGCTGGGGAGTTTTAATCAATTTCAAGAAACTTGGGAAAAATACACGGTAATAAATTTGATCGACTCTATTGATGTTTCTGATATAAACCTCATATTCGATTGTGGATTATCTGATTTTTTCTTAAATGTAAATCGAGCAATGCATCAAAAATTATTGGGTAAAAAAATACCACACGATTATACTGAAAGACCTGGAACACATAACACCGCATATTGGGGAAATAGTATCAGTTATCATTTATTGTATTTTAAAAATCAGTTTTCTAAACATTAATTTTATTATCATGAAGCAAGTGGTTTTTTCATTATTTCTTTTTTTTGTATTTAGGCTTAGTGCCGCAACGGTAGACACGATAGCAATACCAAGTGCTTCGATGCATAGAACTATTAAAACTGTTATTATTAAACCAAGTAATTATACTGATAATAAACAATTTCCTGTGGTGTATTTACTGCATGGTGCTTTTGGTAGCTATAGTAATTGGATATTGAAAGTACCTCACATTAAACAATTAGCAGACGATTTTCAAATGATGATTGTTTGCCCAGACGGAGCAAGAACAAGTTGGTATTTCGACAGTCCGATTGATAGCAGTTTTCAATTTGAAACTTTTGTAGGAACTGAGTTGCCCAAATATATAGATGCCAATTATAAAACCATTGCCAATAGAAAAGCAAGAGCAATCACAGGTTTAAGTATGGGTGGGCATGGCGGTATTTTTATTGGGTTTAGGCATGCCGATACTTTTAGTGGATGTGGAAGCATGAGTGGTGCATTGCATGTAACAGTAATTACAAGAGGTTATGAGGTTGAAAAAAGACTAGGTGACACGGGGGTCAATAAAAAATATTGGAACGATTGGAGTGCATTGAATGTTATAGAAAAAAAGCCTTCAGACTCTTTAAGCATTATTATTGATTGTGGAACTGAAGATCGCGTAATGCCTATGAATAGGGCAATACATGAGAAAATGTTGAAATTAAATATTGCTCATGATTATACCGAACGACCAGGAAATCACGATTGGCGCTATTGGGAAAATGCCATTGATTTTCAGCTAATGTATTTTAACAAACTCTTTAAGAAGCAAGCTTCTCAACCTTGAGTATCATCACTACATTATAATCGATATCACAATTACTGATAAACAGTTCGGTAAATCGAATATGAGGTACTTCTTTTAATCTTTTGATCATTAAATCATATCCCATATCGGCATGGATATGGTAAGGATTCATGGCTTGCCCAATATTGTTGCAATACACTTCATATTTGGGCTGATCTGGAAATACCAAGATTAAAGTGCCATTATCTTTAAGAATCCTGATAAACTTTTTTAAAGCATCAGTAGTGTCTGTAAAGTCTTCAATTAAATGACTGGTATATACATAGTCATAAGTATTGTCTGGAACTGGTATTTCGCCATTGATTACATCGCAACCAATATCTACTTTATCTTTCCCGGCAAAAGCATATGGTTGAGGGAAATCTATACCATCACAATTGCTTTTTACTACTTTATCTCCACCAAAACCAATATCACAACCTTTGCCAATGCAATAGGGTAGTACCCATCTTCTTACTTTGGATGTTTCTGAAGGGTGTTGAAATTTGATACCAAACCACTTGCTTAAGCTTCCTTTAATTTTTCGATCTACTATATAATGATACAATTGCATGTTGTTTAATTAATGGTTTAATAATCCTTTTAATGCATCAATTCTAAACTGAATGACTGGCCACATTTTTGCCGGACTTCCTTGAAATAGATAACTAATTGCTAAAATAATAGCGCCCCCGAATTTATAAAAGTATTCAATCACTTTTTTGATAAAAGCCCAATTACTAATTGCTTTTGTTCTTACTCTTTCACCTCTTCCAATTCCACTTGCAACTCGATACATGTATTCAGGACTGAGCTTTTTGGTTTCAACAACATGTTCTACAACGATTGATGGCTCGTAATAAATAATTCTACCTAAGGCCTTTAATTTTAAGAAAAATTCTTTTCCTTCTCCTCCGATTCTCAAAGTGCCTTGAACTCCTGGTAATGCAGTATTGAAGCCATTTACCGCTTCAAAGTCGGTTTTTCGGATAATCATATTAGATTCTAAAGGATATTTATTGGGGCTAAATTCAACGGTATGTTTACTGTAGTCGAAATTGCCTACCAAAGAAGCAACAAAATGACTCATCCATTTTGGCTCTTCTGGAATATACCTTGGAATAATTCTTCCCCCCAAACCGCCAGCTCTTGGATGAGTTTCGAAAAATTGTATGATTCTTTCTAAATAATATTTATTAGCTACTGCATCATCATCCATAAAACAAAGCAAAGGGGCTTTTGCACTTGCTGCCCCTGTATTTCTAGCAAATGAAGCGCCTTGTCTTTTTTCTTCCAAAAAGTAAAATGAACCGTTTGGGTGTTCATTTATATACTTGTTGCAAACTATTTTAGTTTGATCGGTTGAATTATTGTCTACAATAATTACTTCAAATTGGTCTTTCTCTAATGTTTGATTGTACAGGCTATCCATTGCTTCAAGAATATAATCTGCCCGATTATATGTGCAAATGACAATTGAAATTGCAGGGTTTGTAGAAATCATCTTTGTAAAGATAAAATGGATTTTTCAACAA